>JALOAP010000402.1 GCA_023228745.1 Dehalococcoidia bacterium
TCATGCCTCGACCTCATCTCGGACTTTGGCTTGCCGTTCCTTGATCGCCTCTATCGTCAATTGGGCAATCATATTCGATATCGTCCGGTTCTCAATCCCAGCCCACTTCTCCACTTCCTTGTACACTTGCGTGTGCAGGGACACCCCGCATACGACCCTGCCTGTTTTTTTCTGCAGTCTCATTTTTTCACCTCCCAAAGTTTTTATTTATTATAACATAAATTACGCCAAGAGGAAATCTCTCAACGATTTCTTGTCACCGATGACGTCGGCCAATATCTTATCCTTGACGATGAGATTGTAATAAATTGATTCCTGGATCGTGCCCGACGCCAGGAATATCGTCACGAACTGTTTCCGCGTCTGGCCGCTGCGATGCACCCGGCCAACAGCCTGTTTGAACGACGGCGGGTCCGGCGGGATCTCGATAAAGATCTCGTGCCGGGCATGCTGCAAATTCAGCCCCATGCCGCCGGACTTGCAATGGGCGACCAGCCGGCTCGTCCCGTTCTTGAAAGCGTCTTCGCTTTTGTTCTTCTGCGCCTGGGTGAAGTCACTCCAGTAGCCGGCCGCGGTGTCTCCCAGATGGGTCAGAATCCTGCGGTTGGTCGGTTTGAAGTGGGCGTAGATGATGACCTTCTCCTCGCCCAGTTCCTCGAGCCGCTCATCGAGCATGTCCAAGTACGCCGGCTTGTAATTGTAGCCGAACATATCCGGATTGGTGACCAGTTGCTGGAGCCTCGTGAACAGGCCGAGGATATCTTTCGCGTTCCTCGCCGCCAGTTCCGGGAAAGCCTCGACTTCCTTATTGACCATCTTCAAGTACAGCGCATGGTGCTTCGGCTCCAGATCATAACGAATCGGGATATACGTTATCGGCGGCAGCGACATCAGCTTGTCAGCGTCAGCGTCAAACCGTCGGAACTTGAAGTTGTCCTCCAATAGCTCCACCATTTTGTAAGCGACCGGCTTATTGTATCGGTCCTTGCGCTGAACATGGTGCAGTTCGAAATCCGCGAGGCTTTTATACAACCCCGGATGGATCAGTTTTATGTAGCCATATATCTGGCCCGGGTTCGAGATCGGTGTCGCGGTCAGGAACGTGAACGGCTTGGCCGGGCCCCCAGTCTCATTATACCTGTCATTCAGATCCTTGGCCGTCGGGGCATCGTAAAGGAACAGGCGCAGTGTTTTAAACGTCAGGGAACTGACGTTCCGGAGACTGACCTCATCACAGATGACGAACACCGGCCGCTTATACATGGCCGCGTAAATCTTACGGATGTCCTTCAGGAATATCTGGTATCCCATGATGACGACCGATTCGGAAAGATCCATCTGCGCCCGTTTTGCCGGCGGTCCCTGGTACATGCAGACCGACGGGATATTCTCGAACTCCCGGACGAAGTTATACCACTGCCTGATCAGCGTCGGCGGACAGAGAATCAAAATCTGTTCCGCGCCGAATTCCAGCGACCGAGCCAGCGCCATGTACCAGGACACGATCGTCTTCCCGGTCCCGACGTCCATTTTCAACAACGACGTGTCTTTTTTATACGCCTTCTCGATAATCTTCCGTTGGAAATCAAACGGTTCATACGGAGAAGGGAACTCTTTCATTACCTTCTCGACGATTTTCATTTCAATCTGCTATTTGATTTTAATTAACCACTGGAAAAGTACGTTGTACCTGTATGTGACGGTCCTTCACTTGTTCATCAGCCATAACCACCCGTGGCCCCTTCATATAAAACACACTGGCTAAACTCAGGGCCGCTCCCCATTGTGCCCCTGAAAGGCCCAAAGCCTCAATTTTTGGATTTGCTAAACTCGCCGCGTATATCTGTTCCTTATCTTTCTCCCAGCCTTCTTGAGTGTTCCACTTAGAAGAATCATAACCCTTTGCCAACATATCACGCAGAATTTCAGCACAGGTAATCTGGATACACTGTTCATAACCAGGTCCAAGTCCTCCCATTTCAATGCTCCAGACGGACTGTCCAGCATCCCACCTCCCCAACCAATCGGCGGCATCAGCACCATAAGAATCAATTTCTCTTTTCTCTTTGTCTTCAGCTTCAGTGCGGTAAAAAACCTTCTCACCATCGAGGAACAAACCTCTCACTGCGCACCCCAAACCCTTACCGTAAAAACGAGCAAGCATGCCCTCTTTTGGTACTACCGGAGAATCTCCGGAAATCCAGAAAGTCCAACCATCAGCCCGCGTTACAGCCCAACCATCTTTTTCTCTCTTTACTTTCGTTATCAAAATTTCTTCAAACTGCTCGTCATTCTCAATATACATTTTTACTCCTCCCTTCAAATAACTTCCTCATATTCACAACCAACCGTTTCCCACAGGCAGGTAAACGGAATTGTCTCATCCCACTTATACCTAAACTGTGAATTAGCCTCGTCCCTTACTATCGCACAAATCTGACAGGTTTTAAATGTCAGGAAATCCCCACCCCATACACCTTTCACCAGTTCATACTTTTCCCCAGGTGAGATCACTGACAAGCACTCGCAGCATCGATGCTCCTTTTTCGCAATTGGATTCGTTATCCAGATTATACTAGGATCTTCACCATATACGCACATCACTTACCTCTCTCCCCTACTCTTCTCAAATGAAAATACGTTTTATTTATTTCCATCTCATAATCTACCTCTTTCGACACTATGGTGAAAGCTCCGTCAAATCCAAGGTCAGTTAACGATACTGCCTTTTGATTTAGAAATTTTTCACTCAAAGAATAAACCTCTGGTGGAAAATCTTGAGGACGCGTTCTCCACCAACCCAGAGTAACCTCCACTTCTACCGGCAGATTCGGTTTGTTTTCAAATTTCATTTCTCTATCTCCTGTACACATTCATACCAAAAGGTTCCTCGGACTAAAACTCCTCCGGCATCTGAACAACGAAGACCAGCTATCCACAAGCCAACTCCATAAATAATTGCAATTATTATGAGCGCTATTACAAAAAGTCTGTCATAATTCATTTTTTAACCTCCCTCATTTTTCTTCCTTTTTATCAATCATCAAAATTCCACCAAGCCTCCATCAACCCAGCTTCAATGGAAATCCCATCATCAGCCAGATGAATATCAACTCCTTTTAACTCAGCATTTTTCGCCATTTGGTAATCATGAGAATCCTTAAGGTAAAACCCTCCGGTGAGTTCTTTAATCTCTTGAAAATCTTTCTCTGTTTCGGGGGTGATTACTAAACAACTATCCCGCTCATTGATACTCAGCTTCATTCCTCTTCCTCCTCTCCTTTAAAACCATATTGCATACAAACTAATAAATATGAGTATACTTACCCAAATCCATAAAATATAATTTCTTATGTTGATCTTCAAATGGCAAATCTCAAGCATTCCATACCCAAAAACAAATGGGTAGGTTAAGATCCAGGTAAAAATTAATTTCTCCTCAAAATTCATCCCTCCCCCTCCTCCAGCCTGACCATCATCTCCAGTTTCTCGAACGCTCTCCTGGCATCGTCATCGAACATCCGCTTGAAATCGGACAGACCGAGACAGTACACGAACCCGGTCCGTTTGAATTCCG
>JALOAP010000403.1 GCA_023228745.1 Dehalococcoidia bacterium
GGCATGAACTGCCGTGACCGAGTACCTCCTGAACTTCTGCGACTACGTTGTCCTAACGGTTGACCCGAAGAATGCCCCGGCAGTTCATGCCTACCAGCGCCTCGGCTACCAGGAGGTCTGCCAACTCGTCGAGGCGAGCGCGGTGCGGCGTGACCCTGCTGGTATCGGCAGCGTCGTCCGGCGCGTGCGGGCTGCTATTCGGGGCCGCCGATATCATGGGTCCTTCGTAACCCTCACCCGCTGATTCACACGCTGGCCGCAGGGCCATTCGAAAGGTGCCTCCTAGCCCATGACCGTCCCGTCTGATATCGCCAATCCCTCGCTCGCGCCCGACGGCGTGAATCGTATCGAATGGTCCGCCCGCGAGATGCCGGTGTTGCACCTTATCCGCGAACGCTTCCAGCGCGAGAAGCCACTCCAGGGCATCCGCATGACCTCCTGCCTCCACGTCACAACGGAGACGGCGAACCTCGCGATCACACTTCGCGACGGCGGCGCCGACTTGCGCATCTGCGCGAGCAACCCGCTTTCGACGCAGGACGACGTGGCCGCCGCGCTCGTGCACGAATACGGCATCCCCGTCTTCGCCATCTGTGGCGAAGACAACGAGACCTACTACAAGCACATCCAGCAGGCGCTCGAACACGGCCCGCAACTGACAATGGACGACGGCGCGGACGTCGTCGCCACGTTACACAAGGAGCGGCGGGACCTGCTCCCCGGTGTGGTAGGTGGCACCGAAGAGACGACCACCGGCGTCATTCGCCTGCGTGCGATGGCTGCCGACGGTGCGCTCGGCTATCCCATCGTCGCTATAAACGAATCCGACACCAAACACCTCTTCGATAACCGCTACGGTACGGGCCAGTCGACCGTCGACGGCATCATTCGCGCGACGAACGTGCTCCTCGCGGGAAAAACCTTGGTGGTCGCAGGCTACGGCTGGTGCGGCCGCGGCGTGGCTTCTCGCGCGCGGGGCATGGGCGCGCAGGTCGTCGTGACCGAAGTCGACCCCGTGAAGGCGCTCGAGGCCGTGATGGACGGGTACCGCGTGATGCCCATGGCCGAGGCCGCGCCCCTGGGGGACTTCTTCGTGACCCTCACGGGCGACATCAACGTCCTCGACCGGGCACACATCGAGGCCATGAAGGATGGCGCGATCCTGGCGAACAGCGGCCACTTCGACGCCGAGATCAACCTCAAGGCGCTGGCGGAGATGAGCGAAGGCAAGCGCCGCGTCCGCGAATCAGTCGACGAATACCGGATGCAGGATGGCCGGAAGCTCTTCTTGCTCGGCGAAGGACGGCTAGTGAACCTCGCCGCCGCTGAGGGCCACCCTGCGGCCGTGATGGATATGTCCTTCGCGAACCAGGCCCTCGGCGCTGAGTGGATCGCTGTCAACCACCATAAGCTTGAGAAGCAGGTCTACGAGCTCCCGCACGACATCGACCAGGAGATCGCCCGCCTGAAGCTGCACGCGATGCAGGTGCGCATCGACTACCTGACCGAAGAGCAGCACCGCTACCTGACGAGCTGGCAGGAAGGGACGTAATTCCCGGCGCTACCGCAGCACCTTCCCCATGACATAAAACGGCGCACCTTGTGGCGCAAACGCCATGATGGTGATCACTTCGAAGCCCATGCGCCGGTAGAGTTCGTGCGCCTGGCTGTCGGTGCGGGTGCTCAACACGCAGGTCGCCTCGTCGCAGTCCTCAAGCAGCCGTTCGATGAGTGCCCGGCCGATGCCTCGTCCCTGGTACGCCGGTGAGACTGCCAATTCGACCAGCTCGTACGAGTCAGATAGCCAGTCCCGCGCCTGCTCCGCTGTAAGAGCGTTCCGTACCATGTCGTGCCACCACTGGCCGTGCTCACCGTGGTAGCCGTAGCACATCCCGGCGACCTCGCCGCCCGGCGTCTTTGCGATGAACCCGCGGAAATTCGGCCGCGAACGGTGGACACTCCGCAGCCGCGAACGAACCTCGCGCCCCCGGTCGGGGTCGCTGTACGGGGGCTGCGCAAAGGCGTCCGCGTAGACGCGGATCGCGCCGTCGAACAGCGGACCGCGAGCGGGGAGTTCCTCGATGGCCCAGGTCACAGTGGTCATGACCGCATCATGCCGCAGTGGGCCACCCTAAATGAAGAGGGGACATGAGAAGAAAGGCGGGGACGTTCATAGTTCCCCGCCTTCGATGTCGCATGCCCAGTTGCCCCGCTACCCGCGGTACTGCGTGCGGCCGGCGACCCTGTCCTTGTTCAGGCGCTTGTTCAGGTGGAGGCCATCCAGGAGGAACTCGACACCCGCAGCCGTTTCGCCGGGGCTGCCGGTGGCCCCGAGCTTCTCGAGTGCGGGCCAGAGTCCGTCGACCTCCTTCGCGAGCCGCAAGTACTGGTCGCTCGGGGTGAGTTCGCCGACTTCCGCCGCGTAGCCCGCCTTGAAGCGGTTCACCACCGGCTCCAACTCGCCGAGGTTGAAGTAACGGTTGAAGACCGCGACCACCGCACCCTGGATAAGCTTCTCGATAATCTGGTCCTCGCGTCCCTCTTCGACCGTCTCGAACTCCACCTTGCCGCTCAGCGTGGGGACGACGTAGGGCAGGTCGCTGACGCGCGGCACCACCAGGTCGTCGCCCGTCATGATCGATCGTCGGAGGGCATTCGCAAGCATGCTCTCGTAGTTCGCGATGCTGGCGCGGACGCTCACTCCGGACCGCTGGTTCACGTCTGGACTGCGCCGCGCGAGCCGCGAAATCTCAGCGATGATCTCCTTCATGTACGCGGGCACTTCGACCTTGAAGTCCGCGGGCACCGCATGGTGCTCGGCGTCCATGATGTCGATCTCGTGCTCGATGCGCTGTGGATAGTGCGTCCGCACCTGGGCGCCGTAGCGGTCCTTCAGCGGCGTAATGATGCGGCCGCGGTTGGTGTAGTCCTCCGGGTTCGCGCTCGCCACCACGAAGACGTCAAGCGGCAGCCGGATGCGGTAGCCCCGGATCTGCACGTCGCGCTCTTCCATGATGTTCAAAAGCCCGACCTGGATGCGCTCCGCAAGGTCGGGAAGCTCATTGATGCAGAAGATGCCCCGGTTGGTGCGCGGAATGAGCCCGTAGTGGATCGTGAGCTCGTCCGAGAGGTACCGCCCCTCGGCGACTTTGATGGGGTCCACCTCGCCGATGAGGTCGGCAATAGTGATGTCGGGTGTCGCGAGCTTTTCGCCATACCGTTGGTCGCGGTCGAGCCACTCGAGCTCGGCTTCGTCCCCCTGCTCTTCGACGATATTCCGCCCCTGCTGGGTAATCGGGTGGAATGGGTTTTCGGGGAGTTCGCAGCCGGCGAGCACCGGGGTCGCCTCGTCCAGTAGCGAAATGAGCGAACGGATCATGCGGGACTTCGCCTGCCCGCGTTCCCCCAGGAAAATGATGTCCTGCCCGGCGAGGACGGCATTCACGATGTGTGGGATGACCGTCTCTTCGTAGCCGAACACACCGGGGAACAGTGGCTCGTTGTTCCGGATCTTTGCGATCAAGTTGCGCCGCATCTCTTCGCGGACTGGCAGGACCTGGTATCCGG
>JALOAP010000404.1 GCA_023228745.1 Dehalococcoidia bacterium
AGACGGGGTACCACCCACGCGATGCTATCCGCAAGATTCGCCCGGATGAGGCGGCCGGCCAGAAGAGGGAAGATGCTCTTGCCGCCTCCCGGGGTGATGTGGCCGATTATGGTCTTTATGGGTTCTCCAGCTATTATGCGATCAACGATAGCTGAGAACTCGGCTTGGTGCTTGCGAAGCCTGCCGCTCATCCCACCCCCAGCACTTTCCTTTTATTCACCCACACCGCTTTCCTCTTCCACTTCCACCTGATCTTTACGAACGTCGCCGGGGTTGCGCCCTTCGCCTCGTACAGCGACCACGCCCCGGAGGGCAGGTCCCAGCCATGTTGACGCTCCTCGAGAATTTCGCCTTGCCGGATTTCGGACTGGCCGAAGATGTTCATGGAGGTGATTCGGCGGAGGGTCATTTTGTCTCCTCCGTATAGAATCGCAACGAGCCTCCGTCTCGCTCACACCTAATGCCCTTGATTATGCCCGCCTTAGCATAACGGCTTATGCAGGCTCGCGCAGTGCTTTTGCTCTGATAATGGTGTGAAATCTTATCGATCAACTCTTTGAGGATAATGCCGGGCCTTTGTGCGACCAATCTCCGAACTTGATCGCACGTTTCCTGAAATGGGGTCCAGTGTCCATTCGGTGATCCAGCGTCTGCATAGGTTTTTTGCCGTTCATTCAGTTTGATAAAATCTGTGTGGGCTTTTCGGTTCAATCTTGGTTCTACGGTTATGGACCGGAGTCCGCTTCGACGGGTCTTGGAAAGCTCAATTAAGCCTATTCCTTTCCATCGGAGAAAGGAGATCGCCGCAGTTCTAGCCTTTGTATTGCGCTGCTTCGTGCACGGAATAGCCACAGAAACGTAATGAGCAATGGGCAGCCATTCTAGGGCTTGCCCCATCACCGCAAGAGATAGACTTAATTTGCATTCCACAATCCAGCGAAGGTTCCCCATGACGGCCACTACATCTGCGACTTGGCCTCTGATCTCCACTTCTTGGTAAACGTCCCAACCTAACCCAGTGAGTAAGGCGACGGCTTGCTTGCCCAATTCCGTTTCAGCATCGAATTTCACTACTGGATCTCCACGCCTCTCCCGTTGAACAAAATCTGATGATCCGCCATGGCAACGCAATCAGGCTTATGCGATATGAAATAGCAATCATCGAACCCGCCTGCGCCCATGAAAGCCTTGTAGAGATGGACGAAGTTGACGGCGTTTTCAACATCCAGGGCGCCGTCCTCCTCGTCGGCCAAACAGGTTCT
This sequence comes from Dehalococcoidia bacterium, assembly GCA_023228745.1. GTDB lineage: Bacteria > Chloroflexota > Dehalococcoidia > Tepidiformales > Tepidiformaceae > JALOAP01. The sequence goes on from JALOAP010000404.1 coordinate 1,263, forward strand.
GAAGTCCATGCCGGATTTCTGCTTTGACACAAGGGTCATGGCTAATCGGAGGGCCTTCAGGTTCCAGACCTTCTCGCCCCCGGATAGGTTGTCGAGTAGAACCTCGTCGCCGTCATCCCGGATTACTAGGATGTCCAGGACCTCGCGGCCGGTATCGTCCTGAGTGCGGAATCGGACAGAGAACGTCGCGCCGAATGCGCGGGAGAGTAGATCATTCGCATATCCACTGATAGCCGGAGCAACGCTGTCTATCTCAAGCGCACGTAACCCGTTTGCCGAAAACGCCCCCTGCAGATACCTCCATTCGGATGCTTCGGACTGGATCCATATTCGCCTGCCCTCATACTCCCGGATCTGCGCTTCCGCCTGGTCGATCTCCTTCAGGTCCGCCTCAATCGCGGCTATCTTGTTTTCAATCTCCTTGAGGGACTTCTCCTTCTGCTCGATCTCGGCCTTGACGGATCTCAGCGCATCTTGACTTTTGGAGATCCTTGATTCAACTTCCCGATCGATCATGCCCTCGACCCCGGCGATCTGTTCGGCAAGAGCGCCCCATCTTTGTTGCTTGGAGATCTCGCGCTGATCGTAGTAGGTTTTGAGTTCCACGCCCTTTTCGACTACTGCGGCCTTATCCTTTTCAAGCTGTTCAATTCGGGACTCGGCGACTTTGAGGTCTGCGGCCTGGGCGGCGACGGGTTCCAGCTTGCGGATTTCGCGCTGGATCGTGCCCATGAGATCGGTTGTGGCGCGGTGGTCGCGGTCGATCTTTATGAGTTTGATTTCGAGGTCCCTGAATTTGTCGGACATCTCGGTATGGGCCTTGCGGTGTTCGTCCAGTAGGGTGTTGACTTTGCCCTGCCTGATCTCTATGGCCTTCTGCAGTGTGGGTATTTGATCCAGCGACTTGAGGGCTTCCACGATAAAACTGCAAGTGGCAGACTTACACTCCGGGTCTTTCAGGTCGAGGAGTTTGGCGTCTTCTCTCGCCCGTTTCAGTTTGGATTCAAGTTCGTTGAGTTCCCAATCCTTTTCGAGGTCCCTGATATCCACCCCAAGCTTTCCTACCGCCTTATCTGCTGCCGTCTGCTCCGCCGTCAGGACCTTGCTCTCCTCCCTCAGTTTGTCCGCTACTCCTTGTAGGCGCTCCTGCTCTTTTCTGTGTTCCGCCAACCTGGATATGGCGTGTTCGATCTCGGCTTTTCGCTCCAGGATAGAGGAGTATTTGCCGATCTCGTCTTTGAGGTCCTGGGCGGTTTTTCGGAGGGCGCCCAACTCTTTGTTGGCCGTTTCCTTCTCGGCTTGCATCTCCTGTTCGAGGTCGGCTTTCTCCTTTTCGAAGGCGACGAGACGTTCTTTGTATGCGGCATTTTTGACCTGGAGGGCTTGATCTTCGGCGATGGACGTTTCCAGCAAGGATATGCGGGTATGATGATTTTCGATCCCGGTCCGTACTGCGGTTCGGCGGACCCGCTCCTGTGTGAAATTCAGGTTAAGATCCTGCCTGGTTGCCGTCTTTCGCCGAAGGATCTCAATCTCTCGCGCGACTGCCGCGGCCTGGCCCTCCAGGATGTTGGCGGCTTGTTTAGATGTGGTCTCGGCGGCGATGAGACGGTCGAGACGGAGGAATTCGGAGAATAACCCCTTCAGCTGCCCCGGAGTCATGTCGGAGAGTTTCTGCCCGTTCTGCGCGGCGAATACTGAGGCGAAGTAGAGATCCGGCGATCCTAAAAGGTCCTCGATAAATCGATCATAGGATGTGGCCTTACCGTCGATTTTGGGTTGACCGTTGACCCAGACGAAGCCTTCCGACTTCCCCGTATCCGAGTCGATCTTGATCAGGGTGCGGATCTCGTCGTTGTTGAGGGTGAAGATCAACTCGCGCGAACTGTCTCTTAGGTATACATGGTGCTGAAGGGCCTTTTTGCGGGATGCCAGCATTCTATACGGCTGAAGCCCGCCCTCCATGAGGGTCGTCTTGCCTTTGCCATTCGGCCCTGATAAGGCCACAAGGCCATTGATTCCGGATAAATCAAGCGATAATTCATCTATGCCGAGGCCTTTTTTAAGGCCGATCCACCCCCTCATTTTTACGCTCTGTAGCTTCATGCTCTTTCCTCCTTGGTTGTCCCTATCTGCCGCCATCGCGGACAGGTCCGCATCCCGGCAGGTTTGTGGTTACAGTCCAGTTGATTCGGAAACCATTTTTCGTGCTCCCGGCAGTAGGCGGTTCCCTTTTCCGTATCTCCCGGGGGCCGCGGTTTAAACGTATACGCACCGCAGTAAGCACAGATCCGATCAAG
>JALOAP010000165.1 GCA_023228745.1 Dehalococcoidia bacterium
CCGCCAACCGCGACCGTGAAGACCTCTTCCGCGAACTCCAGGAAGCTGGTGTCACCGCCGGGCCTGTGCTCAGCGCGAAGGACGCGACCGAAGATCCGCACCTCGCCGCCACCGGCGTCTGGGAGGAACTGCCCGCGACGGAGGACTACCCCGACACCATCGTTTCGGTGCCGCCCTACCGGTTTTCGAAATCCGACGTCACCCTGCGCACCGCCCCCTGCCTCTTCGGACAGCACAACGACTACGTCTACCGCGATCTGCTTGGCTTCAATGACGAGGAGGTCGCCCGCCTCCGTGCGGAGGGCCACATCGCGACAACATACGACCCGGCCACGATCGCCGGGGCCTGAACCGGCAACACCCGGCGGCCGCGAGTGTGACCTGTTCCCGCTCGCGGCCGCTACGCTCTAAACCTTCGCGATGTCCTCCCGGTAGTGCGCGTCCGTGAAATGGATCCGCGCCACGTTGCTGTAGGCTTTCGTCCGCGCCTCCTCCAGCGTGTCACCCATCGCGACCACCGTCAGCACGCGGCCGCCGTTCGTCACGAGCCCGCGCCGGTCCTGTTTCGTGCCGGCATGAAAGACCAGGACCCCCTCGTCGACGTCGTCCACGCCCTCGATCACGTGTCCGAGCTTGTAGGTGGCCGGGTAGCCGCCGCTCGCCATCACCACACCCACCGCCGGCCGCTCACTCCACTTGACCTCGACGTCAGCGAGCCGCCCTTCGGCCGCCGCGTGGCACACTTCGAACAGGTCGCTCTCCAGCCGCGGGATCAGCACCTGGGTCTCCGGGTCGCCCCAGCGGGCGTTGAACTCCAGCACGCGGACGCCCTCGTCCGTCACCATCAGTCCCGGGAACAGGGTGCCGTTGTATGGTGCTCCCTCCGCATCCATCCCCGCCACCGCGCGGTCGACCACGTCGTGACGAATCTGTTCCGCGAGCCGCGCGTCGACGCCAACGCTCGGGCTATACGCGCCCATGCCCCCGGTGTTTAGACCGATATCGCCGTCCTGCGCGCGCTTGTAGTCGCTGGTGAACGGCATCATCACCGCCGTCTTTCCGTCGCAAAAGGCGTGCGCGCTCGTTTCCCAGCCGTAGAGACGCTCTTCGAGGACTACCTCGTTACCGGCCGCACCGAAGTCCCGCCGGACCATGATGATATCGAGCGCGTTCAGCGCCTCGTGCATGTCGTTGCAGACGATGGCGCCCTTCCCGGCCGCAAGACCACTCGCCTTCACCACCAGCGGTCCATCCGGCTGCGACTCCACATAATTCCGTGCTTCCTGGTAGTCGGTGAACGAAAGGCTCGCCGCCGTGGGGATCGCGTGCCGGGCCATGAACTCCTTCGCCCACACCTTGCTCGCTTCGATGCGCGACGCCGCCTGCGTGGGGCCGTAGCACAGCACCCCCTGGGCGCGCAGGCGGTCCACCAGCCCAAGCGGCTGGGGATCGTCCATCGATGCGAGGTAGAAGTCGATCCGCAGCTCCTTCGCCGCCCGGCAGAGGCTGTCGATGTCCTTCGGCTGTACCGGGAGGTTCGTTGCGACGAGGGCAGTGCCCGCGTTGCCGGGTGCGACAAACACCTCCTCCACGTGCGGGCTCTGCCGCAACTTCCAGGCCACGGCGTGCTCTCGCCCGCCGCTGCCAACAACCAGCACCCGCGCTCCCATCACTTCACCTCACGCAATCGTGAATTCCGGCACCCGGATCTCGAACCCAGCCTACTCCCACTCGATCGTTCCCGGTGGTTTCGGCGTAATGTCGTAGACCACCCGGTTCACACCATCCACTTCGTTCACAATCCGGTTCGATATCCGCGCCAGCAGCTCATGCGGCAGGCGGGCCCAGTCGGCCGTCATCGCGTCGTCGGCAACCACCGCCCGGATGGCGACCGCGTATCCGTACGTCCGGAAGTCACCCATGACCCCCACCGTCTTTGAATCGGTGAGCACTGCGAAGCTCTGCCAGAGCTCGCGATAGAGCCCGGCGTTCTTCACTTCATCCATCACGATCCGGTCCGCCGCTCGCAAGATCTCGAGCTTCTCGTACGTCACTTCGCCAAGCACACGGATTGCCAGCCCCGGCCCTGGGAACGGGTGCCGCCAGACCATCTCTTCCGGTAGCCCCAGCGCTTCACCGATGCGCCGCACTTCGTCTTTGAACAGGTAGCGCAACGGCTCCACCAGCCCGAGCTTCATGTCCGGCGGGAGCCCGCCGACGTTGTGGTGCGTCTTGATCTTCACCGCCCCCGAACCGTGCGAGGCGCTCTCGATCACGTCCGGGTAGAGCGTCCCCTGGCACAGGAAGCGCGCGTCCTCGATCTTGCGTGACTCGCGCTCGAAGACCCGTACGAACGTGTTACCGATGCGCACGCGCTTTGTCTCGGGATTTGTGACCTCCGCCAGTGCCGCCAGGAACTGGTCCGAGGCATCGACGTGGACGAGGTTCATCTGCATGTTCCGGCGGAACGTCTCCACGACTTCCTCCGCCTCGCCCGCCCGCAGGAGGCCGTTGTCGACAAAGATGCAGGTCAACTGGTCGCCAACCGCGCGATGAACCAGAGCCGCGGCCACCGCGCTGTCGACCCCGCCCGAAAGCCCACAGATCACCCGCCCGTCGCCCACCTGCTCGCGGATGCTCGCCACGGTCTCGTCGATGAAGTTGCCGGGAGTCCAGCTGCCGTCCGCGCCGCAGATCTTGTGCACGAAGTTCGAGAGGATCTCCTTGCCCCGCGGCGTGTGCGCAACTTCAGGGTGGAACTGGAGCCCGTAGTAGCCACGCTCCCGGTTCGCCATCACGGCTACCGGCGAATTCGCCGAGCGTGCCGCCGGTTCGAAGCCGTCAGGGATGCGTTCGATGCGGTCGCCGTGGCTCATCCACACATCGAGCTTCTCCGGCAGCCCGTGGAAAAGCGGTGATTCGCCTGTCGTTACCACCGACGCCGGCCCGTATTCGCGCTCACGGCCCGGCGCGACCTTCCCGCCCAGCTGGTGCGCCATGAGCTGCATGCCGTAGCAGATGCCGAGCACCGGCACACCGAGCTCCCACACCCAGTCCGGGGCCATCGGCGCCCCTTCTTCATAGACCGAGTTCGGACCACCAGAGAGGATGATGCCTCGCACGTCCTGGCCCGCGATGCGCTCCCGGGGTGCGTCGTATGGCAGGAACTCGCAGTACGTGCTCAGTTCCCGCACGCGCCGCGCGATCAGCATGCTGAACTGCGAACCAAAATCGACGACGACGATTGATTGGTGCGCTGTTGCAGGGTCGATGGCCGCCTGCTGTTGCGCCTCTTCCGCTTTGGTTAGGCCCCGGGTTTCATCGGTCACGGCATCCATACGCCACGCTACCAACAACTGCGAACTAGGGTCAACGAATTGCCGTCCGCCGCTGAGCAAGGCCGTCCGTCGTATCCTTCTTCTGTCGCCAGTGCACGACCACTCCCGGTCGAAGCATCGGAAATCGCGCATCCTGAATCGTGAATCGCGAATCCCGAATCGTGAATTGAGTCGTGAAGTGAGCTACGTCATCGGCACCGCCGGCCACGTCGACCACGGCAAGAGTGCGCTCGTTCGCGCCCTCTCCGGCATCGACCCCGACCGCCTGCGCGAAGAGAAGGAGCGCGGCCTCACCATCGACCTCGGTTTCGCCTGGCTCACCCTCCCCTCGGGCCGCGAAGTCGGCATTGTCGATGTCCCCGGTCACGAGCGCTTCATCAAGAATATGCTCGCCGGTGCCGGCGGCGTGGACCTCGCCCTGCTCGTGGTTGCTGCCGACGAGGGGCCACGCCCCCAGACATACGAACACCTCGCTATCCTCGAACTGCTCGATGTCCCTGCCGGCGTCCTGGTCATCACGAAGGCCGACCTCGTCGAGTCCGAGTACCTCGACCTCGTCGAAGCCGATCTGCAAGCGGTTGTGGCGGGCACCCGCTTCGCCGGCGCCCCAATTGTCCGGACCTCCGCAGCAACCGGGACGGGCATCGCCGAGCTGTACCGGACAGTCGACGCGGCCCTCGACGCCACGCCGCCCAAGCGCGACCTCGGGCGCGCCCGCCTCCCCATCGACCGCGCCTTCTCCGTCCAGGGCTTCGGTGTCGTCGTCACCGGCACCCTCCTCGATGGCGCCATCGAAGTCGGACAGGAGGTCGAACTTCAGCCCGGCGGCCTCAGCGCGCGTATCCGCGGCATCCAGCGGCACAAGACAAAGGCTCAGCGCCTCGATCCCGGAACTCGCGCTGCCGTAAACCTCAGCGGCATCCGCGCCGAAGATGTCTCCCGTGGGATGGTGCTCGCACACCCCGGTGCGCTCTCGCCCGTCCGGGTGGTCGACGTCCTCCTCCGCGCACCTGCCATCCTCTCGCACCCCCTCCACCACGACTCCGGCGTCACCTTCCTCTCCGCCACCTCCGAGGCGGAGGCGAAGCTCCGCCTGCTCGACCGCGACGCACTCCTCCCCGGCGAAGAGGCGTGGGCCCAGGTCGTCCTCGCCTCGCCCGTTGCCGTCGCGGCAGGTGACCACTGCATCGTTCGCACTTCAAACGAAACGGCAGCCGGTGGCCGCATCGTCGCGCTGAATGCCCCCCGCCATCGCCGCAACCACAGCCCGACGCTCGCCGCCCTGCGCCTGCAGCTCGACGGCTCGCCGGGGGATCGCCTGTTCCAGGTGCTGGCCGCTGCTCCGCTTCCTGCACGTGATGCCGGGCGCGCCCTTGGGCTCGAGCGCGGGCCAGCACAGGAGGCCATCGCCACCCTCGTGGCCGAAGGGCGCGTCCACCGCGTGGACGACTACCTCTATGCCACTCCCTGGCTGGAGTCGCGCATTGCGGCTGCGGCAGACGAGGTCGCCGCGTTCCTCGCAGCCAACCCCTTCCGCGCCTCCGCTCCCCGCGAGCACGTCCGCAGCGCCCTGCGCCTTGACGCGCGCAGTTTCGCTGCCGTCGTGGCGGAGGCCGTCGCGACTGGCCGCCTTTCGGAGCACGGCGCGGGACTCGCCCCGGTCGGCTACGAAGTCACGCTCGACGCGGAACAGCAGCGTATCGCCGACGCCTTCCTCGCATCCCTTGCGGAGGGTCGCTACAGTCCCCCCACTGAGCACCTTCCCCCGCCCGAGCTGCTCGCGTACCTGGCCGAACAGGGCACCGTGGTCGATACGGGCGCCGGCGTCGTCTTCCACGCGGCCGTCTTCGCCGAGATGCGCGACCGGATCCTCGTCCACATTCGCGACGAAGGCAGTGTCAGCCTCGCGCAGGTCCGGGACATGTTCGGCACCAGCCGCAAATACGCCCAGGCCTTCCTCGAGCACCTTGACGCGCTGCGCCTCACGCGCCGCGTCGGGGATACCCGCGTGCTCCGCTAGTGAAAAGAAACGGGGCCCGCGGTTGCGGCCCCGTAGATCGTGCCAATGCCAGCGAAAGTGCTAGGCCGTCTCCGGGACGCCCTCGCCCTCTTCTTCCCGCCCGGTGATCCGCCGGAAGAACCGGCCGATGTCGTTCCGCTCCCACGCCACCAGCAGCTGTGACGCAACGAAGATCGAGCTGTATGTCCCCGCCACGACGCCCACGAGGAGCACGAGCAAGAAGTCGCGGATGGTCTCTCCGCCCATGAGCAGCATCGCTGTCACGGTGAGCACCACCACCACGGAGGTGTTGATCGAGCGGGCCAGCGTCTCCGTCAGGCTCGCGTTCACCGCTTCTTCGAACGGGACATAGGGGTCGTGTGCCATGACTTCCCGCATCCGGTCGAACACGACGATCGTGTCGTGCACCGAGAACCCGATAACCGTCAGCAGCGCCGTGATGAACGCCGTGTCAACCTCCGTCCCGCGCCAATGCCCAAGGAACGCAAAGAGCCCAAGGATGATCAGCGCGTCGTGCAGAAGCGACACGACGGCGCAGGTCCCGTACCGCCACGACCCCGGGAGCCGCCGGAAAGCCAGCGAGATGTACACCAGGATGGCCAGCGATGCAGCAATGACCGCATAGGTCGCGTTCCGCGCGATCTCCGTGGAAACGCTTCCCGAAACTGTCGCGAAGTCCTGCCGCGTTATCGGTCCGAAGCGCTCCTGCAGCGCAGACTGGATCTCGTCGATCTCGCCCTGCGCAACCTCGGTGGGACCGACGACGTTTTGATCTTGCGACGGAGCTCCCTCAAGCTCGTTCGTCCGAATCAGGAATGTGCGCTCGCCCGTGCGCTGGACTCGTGCTTCGGGATGTCCCTCGTCGCTGAGCGCGGCACGAATCTCCTCTGCGGCCACGTCCTGGCCAAACTCGAACGTAAACGACGAGCCGGAGCTGAACTCGATGCCCGGCTTGAGCTGGAAGATAGCCAGCGCACCGCCGAACACCAGCATGATCACGATCGAGAGACCCAGCGCCCACCACCGCTTGCCCGCGAAGTCGATCATCGGTCAACCCCCCGCGCGCTGGCAGCACGGCCCGCCGGTGCGGTCCGCTTCTGCTCTTCCGCATTGAAGAGCCAATGGCTCCGTGCCACAGGCGTCCCTACGAGCATCTTGAGGAATGTCCGCGTCACCGTGATGGCGGAGAACATGCTCACCGCCACACCGATGGCGAGCGTCAGGGCGAAGCCCTTGACCACGGTCGCCCCGAACTGGTCGCCGAACCAGTAGAGGATCGCACAGGTGATGAACGTCGAAACGTTCGAGTCACGGATCGAACTCCATGCCCGGTGGAACCCGATGTCGATGGCCCGGTTCAGCGTGTGCCCCCGGCGCAACTCCTCTTTCATTCGCTCGAATATCAGGATGTTCGCGTCCACCGCCATC
>JALOAP010000032.1 GCA_023228745.1 Dehalococcoidia bacterium
AGAGCACGAACGCGGCGATGCCCGAGAGCGTCAACGTAATCGGCTCCCCGCCCGGGATGCCAAGCTTGAAGATCATCAGGACGATAGCCGTGTAGACCACCAGCGCAAGCGACGCGAGCAGTCCCGGCAGCCGGTAGTAGAGAATCATGAAGATCGCCACCGCAATCAGGCCGATCTCGCCCGCCCGCACCGAGTCCACCACCGAGTCCTCGCCGAGCGTCGCGCTCACCTCGCTCGACTGGATCGTCCGGAACGAGATCGGCAGTGCGCCCGCGTTGAGCTGGCGCGAGAGTTCGCGGGCGGCGCTGAACGAGCCCTGCCCCGTGATGATGCCGCTATCGCTCAGGACGGCCTGCACCTTTGCCGCCGACACGAGCTCTTCGTCAAGGTAGATCAATAGCTGGCGTCGCGGGTCGCCCGAGGGGTACTGCATCGCCCGGCTGGTGATTTGCCGCAGCAGCTCCGAGCCCCGGCCCGTGGTTTCGAATGCGACCGCGAAGTCGGTCCCCACCCGCTGCGGGAACGTGTTGTTCTTCAGGTGCTGGCCCGTCATCGCGACTCGCTCACCGTCGATGACACCCGTCGCTGGCACCGGCTGACCGTTGTCGTCGATCACCCGGAACTCCAGTTGCGCCGTCTTACCGATGAGGTTCTCCGCATCCGTCACCGAGATGCCGGGCACCTGCACGTTGATCCGGTTATTGCCCGCGCGTGAAATCTCCGCTTCGCTTACGCCGAAGGCGTTCACCCGCTTTTCGATGACGTCCATCGCCTGCCCGACGGCGTCGCTCACGTTCCCTTCGTAATCCGGCGGCGGGTCCGCCTCGAGCACGAGCAGCGTGCCACCGCGCAGGTCGAGCCCGAGCCGCATGGTCTCGCGCTCCCAGTCGCCGATTTTGATGCCGCGGCCCTCGGGCCAAAAATCACCCGGCAGATACAGCCGGGGTGTGCTGGGCCATACCGCGACGATGGAGAATCCCGTCAGTACGACGACGAAAAGGAAAAGGAGGACCGTGGTTGGACTACGCACTCGGCTGAGAGACCTCCTGGTTCGCCGTTTCGGTAGTGCCCTCGGCTGGCTCCAGCGTGGTGAGCCGCCGCGAGATTGCATCGGTCACCGCGCGCACGCGGATCCCGGGAGCGATTTCCAGGATGATCTCCGTGGGGCCATCGGCCGGCTGAATGATGTCCTTCACTTCGCCGATGAGACCGCCGGTCGTCACCACTTCGTCCCCGATTTGCAGCGCCGAGACAGCCTTACGCTGCTCCTTCTGGTTCTTCAACACGGGCTGCAACAGGATGAAATAGAACGCCGCCACCGCAAGCACGGTGTAGAAGATGACGCTCCACATGACTGCCATGGGGGGACTCCTGCCGGGGGTCAGGGGCCAGGGCCTTCGCCCTGCTGCTTGCTGCGGGCCACGATCGCCCGTGCCAGCGCCATCGCCTCGTCTCGATTCGAAACAGTACCTGCTTCCTGGGCCCGGCGAACCGATGTTAGGACGGCCCCCACCAATCGTCCACTCTCCAGGTGAAGCTCTCGCATTACGTCATACCCGGTCAGCAACGGCGTTTCCCCTTCGTCGACCGCGCCCAGCGCCCGCGCCACAACGTAGTTCACGAATGCGCAATGGCGGCGAAAGTTCTCTCGCGTATACCCCGGCCCCCGTGTCGCCATCCCGTCGGCCACGTTCAGCAACATCAGTGGCAGGACGTGACCATCCAGGTCCGCCACAAACCGCCGCATCGCGCGGTCAGTCGGCGGCCAGCTCCGCACCAGCTCGTTGGGCCGCAGGTGGTAGCGAATCAGCCGCGTTACGAAGTCTGTCGCCCCGGGCCCGAATCCAAGCTGCGGCAGCCGTTCGCGCATGAGCTCCGCCCCCCGCGGTCCGTGCCGCGGGAAACGCAGCCGTCCGTCCGCGAACACCGCCGTCTCGGGCTTCGCCACGTCATGGAGCAGCGCCGCCAGCCGCGTCAGCGTCGTCAGGGGCAGGTCCTCGACCTCCCGCCCCAAGGCCTCGTCGAGGTCGATCCAGTCCATCGCCTGCCGAAGTTCGCGGCCGTCCTCCCCTTCGCCAATCGCGGCGTCGAATGCGGCAACCGCTGCCAGGCTGTGATCGAGCACCGTGTAGAAGTGCAGTTCTGGCTGCTTGAACCCCCGGCCCGCCTCGAGCTCCGGGATCAGCCGCGTGAGCTCGCCCGCCTCATCCAGCGCGCGCAGCTTGTTCGCTGCGTCGCGCGTCGATAGTGCATCGAGGAGCGTCGCCGGTAGGCCCATGGGCCAAATCTACGGTCCGGCGGCTGGCGTGTCTCGCCGGCCGTGGGACAACGAACGAGGGCCAGCTATTGCAGCCGGCCCCCCGCTCGTCTTTTGCGATGTGATTAGGCTAGGCGCGGGGGTGCGCCCGGTCGTACTGGTCGCGCTTCTGCGCGTCCGTGAGCTGTGTGTAGATCTGCGTCGTCGAGATCGACGCGTGACCCAATGCGTCCTGCACATGACGCAGCGACATCCCACCCGAGAGCATGTGTGTCGCATAGGTGTGGCGCAGCGTATGCGGCGTAATCGCCTTGTCCAGCTTCGCGTCCTTCGCATAATTCTTGAGGATCAACCAGAACCCCTGCCGCGTGAGCCGCTCTCCCCGGCGGTTCACGAAGAGCGCCGTTTCTCGCCGGTTTCGCACCAGCCGCGGCCGCACATGGAAGATGTACTGCCGCAGTTCATCGACCGGCCGCTGTGGCAACGGCAGCACCCGCTCCCGCTCGCCCTTCCCCACGCACCGCACCGTAACCGGGTCGCTTTCCAGCGAGATGTCCGACACATCGAGCGACACCAGCTCGGTCACCCGGAGCCCCGTCGCGTAGAGCAGCTCAAGCATCGCCTTGTCGCGGCGCGCCTCGGGCGTATTCTTGCGTGCTGGTTGCTCCAGCAACTCGTCGACTTCCCTCGGCGTCAGCGCCCGCGGGAGCTGCTTCCCGACCGACGGCGACTTCAACTGCTCCGTCGGGTCCTGGTTCACCAGCCCCTCCGCCGCCAGGAAGCCGAAGAACGACTTCACCGCGGCGATTTTCCGCGCCACGGTTGCGTCCTTGTAGTCACGTGCCCGCAGGTCTTCGACGAACGCAACAACGTCCTCGCCCTCGACCACCTGCCAGCGATTCTTCCGCCCCGGATCCTTGCCTACGAACTTTTCGAACTGCGCCAAATCGTTCCGATAGGCCGCAATCGTGTTGTTCGACGCGTTCTTCTCCACCGCCAGGAAATTCAGAAACTGGGCGATGCAGTCGTCCATCCGTCGCTCACCTCGGTGTCAATCGTGGGTTGTCGGGGCGGCGCTATGATAGGCGCGGCCGATCAAGGGTGTCCACAGAAAATGATGTCTCGAAATGTGAAGATACTGCAGCGTGAAATTGCCCCATCGATATGACTTCTTGATATTCGCACCGGCCACACAGCAGAAACTCCTCCCTCTCGCCGCTTGCCGTCCATCGTTCCCACCCCGTGCCATAACATCCGGCATACGGCATCTTCGCCCTACCGAAGCTTTCAATCCAGAAAACCAGCGCGCGAACTTCCGTCTCGCCACGTGACTGCTACCATGACCACAAAACGAATCGCGTTCGAGGTTTCGCTCGCATGGTCTCCTTCGCCCTCTCCGATGAAGAACGTCTCGTTCAGCAGACTGCCCACGAGTTCGCCAAAAAGGAGATTCGGCCCGTCGCCCAGTACTTCGACGAACACGAAGAGACGCCCTACGACCTCATCAAGAAAGCTGCAGCGGTTGGTTTTGGTGTTACCGCCGAGGGCGGCATCCTGGATGGCTCCTCATCGCTCGTGCCATCGATCGTCGCCGAGGAGCTCTCCTGGGGTTGCGCTGGCATCGCCCTCGCGATCAACTCCTCTGGCCTCGCAGCAGCAGCCATCGCTGCCACCGCCTCAGAGGATCAGCGCGAGCGCTGGCTCCCCGAGATCGCCTCGGACGGGGACTCCGTCAAGCTTGGCGCCATGTGCTTGAGCGAACCAGACGCCGGCTCCGATGTCGCCAATATCCAGACCACCGCCACGCGCGATGGCGACGACTACATCATCAACGGCGAGAAGCAGTTCATTACGAACGGCAATATCGCGGACGTACACGTGGTTTTCGCTACGGAAGATCGCACAAAAGGTTGGGCCGGTCTCTCGGCCTTCGTCGTCCCGCGCGGCACCCCGGGCCTGGAGGAAGGCACGACCTGGAAGAAGATGGGCATTCGTGCATCGCATACGGCGAATGTCGTGTTCAACGAATGCCGCATCCCGGCCGAGTACAAACTCGGCGGCCAGAGCAAGAGCGGCGGCTCCGCCGGCCCGGGCGCCATGGGAGCGCTCATGACCCTCGAGCGGACGCGCCCCGTCGTCGGCGCCTATGCCCTCGGCATTGGGCGCGCGGCCTACGAATACGCGCTCGACTACGCCAAGCAGCGCGTCCAGTTCGGCCGGCCGATCATCAAGAACCAGGCGATCGGATTCATGCTCGCGGATATGGCGATGGCCGTCGATTCTGCCCGCATGATGGTCTGGCGTGCGGCCTGGATGGCCGGCGCGAACGTGCCCTACCTCCAGGCGGAGGGCTCAATGGCGAAGTGCTTCGCCTCCGACATGGCCATGAAAGTCACCGTCGACGCTGTGCAGGTGCTCGGTGGCCAGGGCTACATGCGTGAGCATCCGGTCGAGAAGTGGGTGCGCGACGCCAAGATCTTCCAGATCTTCGAGGGCACCAACCAGATCCAGCGCCTCGTCATCTCCCGGGCGCTCGAAGCGCTCCCGCCGCGCGGCTAGCTAGCTCCGCGACAGCACTGCCTCCATCTCCGTGTCGCTGAACGCGCGCAGCGTCTCGCTGCGCACGTTCCCTTCGCCGCAAACGTTCAGGGCCCCCGCCATCATCGCCGCCTCGTCCGGTGCTTCGACGACGGCCACGATGTCGTACTGTCCCTGCGTCCAGAGCACCTGGTGCACTTTGAAGCCGCGCTGCTCGTTGTTCGCCCGCGTTTCCTTCGCCCGTCTCACCGTGTCTTTGGAGTTCTTGAGCCCCTGCTCCGTGAATCGATAGAGCACCACGTAGGTAGGCACACCGGCCCCTCCTGCAAGTATCCCCGCCATTATCCGCCGCATGACAAGCTGCGAAATATCCCCGGGGAACATGCTGCTTTGGCCGCGTCGATCCCTACGACTTCTCCTCCAGCCACGCGTTGAACTGTGGCTCCCGCTTCTCCTGGAACGCGCGCACCCCCTCCCGCGCGTCCGGGTGGTGGTCGCTTACCGCCGTCTTCGCCGCGATGTCGTCCAACGCGTGCGCGAAGGTCATCTCCGCCGCGTTGTACACGGTCCGCTTCAGCAACCGCATCGCGACCTGCGGCCCGTTCGCCAGCTCCGTGGCCAGCGCCATCGCCCGCTCCTGCAGTGCGAAGTCCGGCACCACTTCGTGCACCAGCCCGAGTTCGTGCGCCTCCATCGCCGATACGATCCGCTTCCGCACCAGGAAGTCCATCGTCTTCGCCACGCCCATCAGTTGGACCAGCAGGAACTGCCCCCCTTCGTCCGGCAGCAGCCCAAACCGAAGCGTTGCGCTCCCGAGTCGCGCACTCTCCGCAGCGATCCGGAAGTCGCACGCCAGCGCCAGCGAAAGGCCAGTCTGGATCGCGATCCCGTTGATCGCCGCGATGCTCAGCTTGTCCAGATTTCGAACCGCTACGTTGAGCGCCTGCGACAGCACGCGCAGCCCTTCGTAGGTCCCGATGGCGTTGTGGTGCCCGGGGAAGATGTCCGGGACCAGTGCCTCGGCCCCCTGCGCCTGTGGCGGCCGCCCGCTTATATCGTCCCCGGCGGAGAAGGCGCGCCCGCGTCCGGTGAACACCACCACCCGCACCGCATCGTCCATCTGTGCCTGCGTCAGCGCCTCCACCAGGTCGCGCTTCAGTGGCTGCGTCATCCCGTTCAGCCGCTCCGGTTGGTTGAACGTGATTACCGCGATGCCCGGGTCGTGCATCGCAACCTCGAACCCACGGAATTCGCCCGTCGCCAACATGCTTCTACCTCGCCTTGCGATTGTCCGCGCAGCATCGCCGCTACGGCCGGGCGGTGGCAAGGCGGATGTCAGCCCGGTAGGAATGGCCGTGTGGTTAGCCCATCCCCTCGATCCGCGCCTTCAGTGCCGCCAGGAAATTCCCCGCCTGCAGGCCATCCATGGCCCGGTGGTCAAAACTTAGGCAGACGTTCATCATCCAACGCACCGCGATGCTGTCGTCATCGCGGACCACTGGACGCTTCACCGCCCGCTCCATCGTCACGATTGCCACCTGGGGATAGTTCACGATCGGCTTCGAGGCGATGGAACCGAACGATCCCGTGTTGTTCACCGTGAAGGTCCCGCCTTCGATGTCCTCCACCCGGAGCTTCCGTATGTGCGCCCGCTGGACAAGGTCACCGATGCGCTTCGCGAGGCCCTGCACGCTCAGGTCCCCCGCCTGGTGCACCACAGGCGTCACCAGCCCATGTTCCGTGGCCACCGCCACAGAGATGTTCAGGTCCCGGTACTGGCGCAGCTCCTCGCCCTCCCACCGGGCGTTCAGCATGGGGAACTCGCGCAGCGTCTCGCAGACTGCCGCGGTGAAGTACGGCAGCAGCGTGAGCTCCACGCCCTCCTCGCGCTGGAATCGCTCCTTTTCCCGCGAACGCAGTGCCACCATCCCGCTGACGTCGGCCTCGACCATGGTCCACGCCTGCGGCGCCTCCAGGTTCGAACGGCGCAAATTCTCGGCGATCTTCTTCCGCGTCGCCGAAAGCTCGACCGTTTCGAATTCGCCGGTGGGCGTGAGGGTGGCCGGTGCTGCCGCGTGCGCGTGGGCCGCCACCTCGGCGATTGCCGCGTCTGCCGGTGCTGGCTCGGCGATACTGGTCGGCGCGCCGCTCGCCACGAACGACTCTACGTCCTTCCGGGTGACCCGGCCGCCGACGCCGGTACCGTGGATGTGGGCAAGGTCGATGGTGTGCTCGCGTGCTAACCGCATCACCGCGGGCGAGTAGAACCTTGCCCGGTTGTCCGGCTGATGGCTCGCGCGCGAAGTTGCTGATGACCGGGCGACACTCGCCGCCGTGCCACCAGCCCGTTGTTCGCCATGGCCGTTGGCCCCGACCTTCGGCAGCTCGCGCTCCTCCGGGGGAATGGCCATCGGCCCGCCGGACCAGCGCCCGGCCGATGGCGTTACGTCGGCCGGGCACGTATCCGTGGCGATGGCCCCGGCATCGGCCGCGCCCACGGCCGCCGGCGTGCCGCTCGCACCCGCTTCGACTACCGCGCACAGCGCTGCCCCGACCGGCACCGTCTCGCCCTGCGGTACGAAGATCTCGCCCATCGTCCCTTCGAAGGGTGATGGCAGCTCTGCTGTCACTTTCTCCGTCTCGATTTCGCAGAGCGGGTCATCGAGCGCCACCGGGTCTCCCGGCTGCTTCAACCACTGGATGATCGTCCCTTCGGTGACGCTCTCGCCCAGTTGCGGCATGGTCACGGTCGCCATTGCACCCTCCTGCGGCTTGCTCCCGGCCCGCCTGGGAGGCAGGCCCGGGGGTGTGGGCGGCTAGTACGCCGCGAGATCCCGGGCGGCCGCCGCAATCTTGGTCCGGTCGGGCATGAAGAAGCTCTCCATCGCGTGGTGGAAGGGCATCGCCGGGATGTCCGGCGCAGCAACGCGCCGGATGGGCGCGTCCAGGTATTCGAACGCATGCTCCGCAATCAGCGCTGCGAGCTCGCCACCGAACCCGCCGGTCAGGTTGTCCTCGTGCACGATCAACACCTTGCCCGTCATCTTCGCCGCCTCCAACACCGTTTCTGTGTCGAGCGGGCTCAGCGTCAGCAGGTCCACCACCGTGCATTCGGTGCCCTCGGACGCCAGCGTGTCGGCCGCTGCCAGCGATTCGTGCAGCATCAACCCGTAGGCGAAGATCGTCAGGTCCTCGCCCTTCCGCGTAATGCGCGATCGCCCGAGCTGCGTCTCGCCTTGCGCCGCCGCAAGGTCCTGTTTCACGAGCCGGTACGTCCGCTTGTGCTCGAGAAAGAGCACAGGGTTCGGGTCCGCAATCGAGGCCTTCAGCAGCGAGCGATAGTCCGCAGGGAACGAAGGCGCCACCACTTTGATCCCCGGCATATGCGCGTAATACGCCTCGATGCTCTGTGAGTGGTGCTGCCCTCCGTGTACGCCGCCGCCCCACGGCGTGCGCACCACCATGGGCAGCCACGCATCACCACGGGTGCGGTAGCTCCACCGCGACGCCTCGCTGCAGAGCTGGTCGAACCCCGCGTGGATGAAGTCCGCGAACTGGATCTCCGCCACCGGCTTCATCCCGTAGTGGGCCGCGCCGATGCTCACTCCGATGATCGACGACTCCGCCAGCGGCGAATCGATCACCCGTCCCGGGTACTTCTGGGCAAGTCCCTCGGTCGCCCGGAACACGCCACCGGCTTCCACGTCCTCACCGATGATGAAGACCGCGTCGTCGCCGGCCATCTCCTCATCG
Organism: Dehalococcoidia bacterium; assembly: GCA_023228745.1. Classification (GTDB taxonomy): domain Bacteria; phylum Chloroflexota; class Dehalococcoidia; order Tepidiformales; family Tepidiformaceae; genus JALOAP01. The sequence continues at coordinate 8,549 of JALOAP010000032.1, forward strand.
AGCGTGCTCCGGACCGCTTCGATGACCGTTGTTTCCGCCATCGCTACAGCTCCTTGTACACGAACCCAAGTGCGTCTTCCGGCGCCGGGTCGGGCTGCTGCATCGCCCACTCCACCGCGTCTCGGACTTCCTCCTCGACGCGTCCTTCGATTTCATCCAGCTCCGAAGGCGGGAAGATGTGATCGTCTTCGACGCGCTGCCGGAACTGCTTTAGCGGGTCCTTCCGTGCCCACTCCTGGAGCTCCTTTTTCGTGCGATAGCGCGTGTCGTCGTCGTCACTCGAATGCGGCCAGAGGCGGTAGCACTTCGCCTCGATGAGGAACGGGCCGCCGCCGTTCCGCGCCTGCGCTACCGCGGGCGCCACCGTCTGGTACGTCGCGATTGCGTCCAACCCGTCCACCACGGCGGATTGCATCCCGTACCCTCGCGCCCGGTCCGCGACGTGCTCGAGCGGCATCTCTTTATCGGTCCGCTCGCTGATCGCATAGCCGTTGTTCTCGACGAAGAAGATCACCGGCAAGCGGTGGATCGCGGCGAAGTTCAACGCCTCGTGGAAGTCGCCGCGGCTGGTGCTGCCTTCCCCGCAGCTTGCCAGCACGACGATGGGGTCCTTTCGCATCTTCGCCGCGAGTGCGATCCCCGCCGCGTGCAGAAACTGCGTGGTCACCACACTCGACTGCGTGACCACCCGCCGCTCGCGGTGGCCCCAGTGAGCGGGCATCTGACGGCCGTAGCTGTTCGGGTCATCGCGTTTCGCGAGCAGGTTCAGCATCGCCTCGCGCGCATCCATGCCGAGCACGAGGTTCACACCCAGGTCACGATAGTAAGGCGCGACATAATCGGTGCCCTTCTTGAGCGCCATCGCCGCGCCCACCTGGGCCGCTTCTTGCCCCGCCCCAGCGATGACAAACGGCGCTCGCCCCTGCCGGTTGAGCGCCAGCATCCGCTCGTTCAGCCGGCGCGCCAGCAGCATGTAGTAATACATCTGCGCGAGCTGATGTTCGCTGAGTAAGTACTCGTCGATTAGCTGTTTCGAACGTTCGCGCCGGGAACGTACCGCAGTCATCGGTCCCTCCGTTGCCGCAATCTCGCGGTCCATGAGAGGGTCGGGCGGCAGCTACGGACGCGCAGCCCGCAGCGTTCGCGGGATCCACTCACCCGGCATCGTAGCATCAGGTGCGAATATTGCTATCCGTCGATATGCGGATTTGAGCGCAGCGAGCAATCCAGTTCTACTTCTGTTCCCGTGCGATAGGCCAACGCTGCAGCTTCCGCTGGCGATTCCGCAGCGCTGTTCGCTTGCAGGTGGAACTGGGCCTCCGTGTCGCCGGGGTCCTCCGCCACCTCGGACACCACGATCGTCACGGTGCCGGCGGGGCCGCCGCCCACACCCTCCCCCGGCGCGAACGCAAGGCTGATCAGCGGCAATGCCGCGAACAGAAAAGGTATCGACAGCACGACGACAAGCTGGATCCGGGACATCATTCCTCCAGTCCCCTCCGGCGATCCTATCCAACTTGTCAACTGGTTAGCATTCGGACCACCCCTCTTTGGCATGCTCTAATTATTCGGACTATCGATAAGGTTGCTAACAGCTATCCGTGGCATCTATAGTCTCCGCCGCAGCGTAGACCATACAGGTCATGCTGACCGACGGAGGGAACCAAGTTGGCAAGCGAGTATTGGAAGCGCTATTGGTCGCGTCGAAAGTTGCTCGGCGCGAGCGTCACCGCAGGGACAGGAGTCGCCGGCATCGCCCTCGTCGGCTGCGGAGATGACGATGATGATGACGACGGCGGTACTCCACCGGGCGGCGCCGGTGCCACCACCACGACGACTGCCGGTACTTCCCCCACTACCGAGCAACCACGCCCCGGTGGTACCGCCCGGTACCCCCTCGAAGGGACCAACTCCGGCAACCCGCCCACCATCTTCCCGTTCGAAAACCTCACCTACACCGTCCAGCACCCCTCGAGCCTGCACTACAGTCGCCTGCTCAAGGGGCGCTCCGGCCCCGATGTCAACATCGCCGACAACACCGAACTCGAGGGCGACATCGTCCAGGCCCTTCCCGAGCAACCGGACGAGGTCACCTACGTCTTCAAGATGAAGCCGAACGTCGCCTTCCACGATAAGCCCCCGATGAATGGCCGTGTGGCAAACGCGCAGGACGTGGCACGGACCTACGACGCCTTCCTCGCCATGTCCCAGAACGCGGCTGGTTGGAAGGCCGTCGTCGACAAGTTCGAAGCCACCGACGAGGAGACCATTACCGCAACCCTCCTCGCGCCGTTCGCGCCGTTCCTTGTCACCCACGCTTCCTCTGCCGAGGCGCTCTGGTTCATCCCGGTCGAAACCATCGATAACGACCAGGTTAAGAGCGACCCCGTGGGCACCGGACCATGGGTCTTCCGCCAGTTCGAGACCAGCGTTGCCATGCGCTGGGACAAGCACCCCAAGTACCACGACGCACCGCTCCCCTACTTCGATAAGGTCGAAGCCAGCCTCAACAACGACCCCCAGCGCATCGTCGCCAGCCTCCAGTCCGGCGACTTTGACTGGTCCCACTTCGACGGAACCTTCTACAACGATGCCCAGTCCAAGCTCGACAAAGAAGGCACATACACCTACGAACCCACCGCCGTGCTTGGTGGCCTCTACTTCAACTTCGATAACAAGCCGTTCGACGACGTTCGCGTTCGCCTCGCGCTCTCCCGGGCAATGGACCGCGACGGCCTGCTCGAGCTCACCGACCAGACCGGCCAGGGCGACTGGCAGTCGCACATCTCCCCGGCCCTGACGCCGTACTTTATCTCGCCGAAGTCGCAAGCCTCCGACTTTGGGCCCAGCGCGGAGAACTTCGTCTACGACCCGGCCGAGGCGAAGAGCTTGCTCTCCGCCGCCGGCTTCCCGGACGGTCTGCCCATCAAGATCACGGCGAATGTCGATCGCTACGGGGCTGCGGCGCAGCAATCGTGGGAGGCTATCGCCTCGTCCATCAGCCAGGCGGGCTTCCAGCCCGAGCTCACGTTCCAGGAATACGGCGCCTACATCCAGTCCACCTTCCTGGGGAAGATACCCGAAGGCGTTGGCCTCGGCCCGCTCATCGGCTCTCCCCGCGACCCGGACAACATCTTCTTCACCAACTTCCACTCCCAGTCCGCACGCCACAACTGGGGCGGCACGCCGATCGCCGAGCAGGCGGAACTCGACGCCATGTATGACCGGCAGCGCACCCTCCTCAATATGAGTGAGCGCCTGCAGGCCATTAAGGAAATCCAGCAGAAGATGGCGGAATCGATGCTCGTCGTTCCCTATACCGGTGCAGCCCTCTTCAAGTACTTCCAGCCCTGGGTCCAAAACATGTACCCGAAGAACGGCTACCCCTGGCACGTGGAGTCCATCGCCAAGGCATGGTTCACGGAGGAGCGCCTCCAGAAGGGGTAGGTACACCGGTTCCAAAAGCACCGCTGCCGGCAGGCCAGCCTGCCGGCAGCAGCATCCCCCGGGGAGTGAACGTGACGCAGTACATCATCCGCCGCGTCCTGCTGATGATCCCCACCCTCGTCGGCGTGTCCCTGCTGGTCACCGCCTTCGTCCGCCTGCTTCCCGGCGACGCCATCGACATCATCCTCTCGAATAGCGAGGTCCAGGGCGCCAGCACCGAGTTCAAGGCGATGGTCGACGGCGAACTCGCCTCACGCGATATCGATCCGACGGCGGCATCGTTCGCAGATCGGATCGCGGTCGAGAACGAGTTCATCGACGAGCAGCTCCGCGACCAGGGTGTCGACCCGGCTACCGCAACCGATGCGCAGAAGCAGGAAGCGCGCAACACCCTCTCCCTCAACGCCTACAAAGACACCCTCCGCAGCCGCATCGGCCTCGACAAGAACTACATCGAGCAGTGGTGGGACTGGACGGGGCACGCCCTCCGCGGCGACCTCGGCGAGTCACTCACCGGCCGCCGGTCGGTGGCGTCCGAGCTGAACCAGCGCATTCCCGCGACCGTCGAACTCGGCCTCGTCGCAATGGCCGTCTCGCTCCTCATCGCCCTCCCAATCGGCGTTCTCTCCGCGGTGAAGCAAGACACCTGGGCCGACTACATCTCCCGCAGCACAGCCATCGCCATGCTTGCCCTACCCTCGTTCTTCATCGCCACCCTGACCATCGCGCTCTCCGCCCGCTGGTTCGGGTACTCCTTCCCCGTCTTCTATAAGGACTTCTGGGAAGATCCACAAACGAACTTCGAAATTGTCATCGCCCCGGCGATCATCCTCGGTATCGGACTCTCCGGCACGCTGCTCAGGCTCACCCGCGCACAAATGCTCGAGGTCATGCGCCAGGACTACATGCGCACCGCCCAGGCGAAGGGCCTGGCCGGGCACGCCGTCGTCATCCGCCACGGTGTCCGCAACGCCATGATCCCGGTTGTCACCATCATCGGCCTCCAGGTGCCCGTGCTCATCGGCGGCTCGCTCGTCCTCGAACAGATCTTCTTTATTCCCGGCGTCTCTCGCTATCTCTTCGAAGCCATCCAGGCGCGGGACTTCCCCGTCATCATCGCCGTCAACATGGTCGTAGCGCTCGCCATTATTGTGGTCAATCTCGCCGTCGACCTGACCTACGCGTGGCTCGATCCGCGCGTCACGCTTGCCTAGGGAGGGACGAGATGGCCACTCTGGATACCTACCTCGGCGACTACCTCCCCACCCAGGCGCACTCAGCCCCGGTGCGCACCCTCAACGGCGCCGGCCGCTTCGTCCGCACGAAGCCCCTTGGCGCCTTCGGGGCGCTGATGCTCGTCCTCATCGTGGTGGTCGGTGTCTTCTCCCCCTGGATCGCCCCCGACTCCCTCGGTGAAGCACACTTCTCCGACTCGCTCGAAGGCCCCTTCGCCGAGCGATCGGCGCCCGATTCCGGCCGCTACTGGTTTGGCACCGACCAGAATGGGCGCGACATCTACTCCCGTATCGTCTACGGCTGCCAGGTCACCGCGCTCGTGGGCGTCGGCACCGTCCTCCTGGTCAGCCTCCTCTCCCTGCTCGTTGGCGTCAGCAGCGGCTACTTCGGCGGCCGATTCGATTTTCTCGTCCAGCGGGTTGTCGATGTCTGGCTCAGCTTCCCCGCGATTTTCCTTATCCTCACCCTCGTCGCCGTCCTGAACCCCGGGACGAATACGGGCGGTGGCTTCTTCGGCCTCGGCCGTGGACCAGACGTCGGCCCCGACCCCAACGGTGGCCCATGGATCTGGAACACGCTGCCCCGGACAACGATCGTCATCCTTGCGCTCGGCCTCGTGCTCGCCGGGGGCGCCTCCCGCGTCGTGCGCAGTGCCGTTTTCGCTACGCGTGCGAACCCCTACATCGAGGCCGCGACGGTTCTCGGTGCCAGCAACTTCCGCATCATTCTCCGCCACGTCCTCCCGAACATCCTGCCCACCGTCATCGTCCTCGCGACCGTGCAGCTCGGTGTGGCCATCCTCGCCGAGGCCACCATCAGCTTCCTCGGGGTTGGCATCACCAACTTCCCGACCTGGGGCCAGATGCTCAGCGCCCGCCGCGACCTGTTCGAAA
>JALOAP010000405.1 GCA_023228745.1 Dehalococcoidia bacterium
AGACGAAGATCTCGCGCAGGACATCCTTAAGCGGCTCGACCAGTTAAAGCTGATCAGACAGCCCTTTGAGGCCGCCATTGACGAGTGTATCGAGTTCACCGCGCCCGACCTCATGAAGATCAACGAAGAGACGAACAAGGGGCAGAAAACCGGCACGACCGTCTATGACGGTACGGCCATATCGGCCCTTAATCTCCTTGCAGACGGTCTACACGGTTATCTTGTGTCACCCGGTATCCGCTGGTTCTCGCTCACCCTGCCCGTCAAGATGAGCCAGAACAGGGCATCACAGAACATGCGGCAGTGGGGCGACAAGTCAATTGACGAGATACCGGAGGTCAAGAGGTGGCTTGAGTCCGTCGAAGAGACGATGTATGCGGATTTCCGGGCATCGAACTTCTACGAGGCGACCCCGATGATATTCCGGCAGGGCGGCGCGATAGGCACGGTGTCTTGCTTCTGCGAGTCCGACCCCAAGACGGGCAAGATCATCTTCTTTGTTCCCCACTTCCGGGAGTGCTATATCGCACAGGACCGCTTCGGCAAGGTCGATACCTGCTACCGCAAGAAACCATTGACGCGGCGCGAGCTCTTCCAAAAGTTCGGCCTCGACAAGATGACGGAACTGGACCCGACTTTCAAGGACAAACTGGAACGTGCGCCTTATGAGGAGACGAACGTCATTCACGCTATCTATCCCCGCGAGGATTTCGACTTCGAGCGCGTGGACAACAAGAACATGCCGTGGGCGTCCGTGTGGCTCCTCGAATCGGGGCAGAAGAAACTCATCGATGAATCGGGCTTTCCCCAGAACCCCCAGACGACATGGCGCTGGACATCGAACAGTAACGAGTGGTACGGCCGTGCCCCCGCATGGTTCGCAATGGTGGACATCCTGAAAGCACAGCAGATGGCGCTTACGAACCTCAAGGCGGGGCACCGGGCGGCCGATCCCCCCTATGCCATGATGGAGTCATTACGCGGCCGGGCGAACCTCAACGCGGCGGGTAGGACATATCTCAGACAGAACGAGGAGGCACCGGAGGCCCTTGACACCGGCCTTCGTGCCCTTCCCATCGCGGAACAGTTCCTTGCGCGGACAGATCAGGCGATCAGGGAGCATTTCCACGTTGATTTCTTCCTCATGCTCTCACAGGCGGCGTTCAACAAGACGCAGATGACCGCCACGCAGGTCATCGAAATGCAAGGTGAGAAGGCGGCGATACTCGGGACACGCATAGGCAGGTTGCAGAGCGAGTTCCTTAACCCCGTCATCGATCAGGTGTTCACCATCGACGGCGACTCGGGCAGGCTTCCCCCTCCCCCGGATATCCTGTACGAGTACGCAGGCGCACAGCTTGAGGTCGATTATCTCGGGCCGCTGGCGCAGGCACAGAAGCGGCTGTTTAAGACGCAGACGATACAGGCGGCACTCCAATCGGCGGCACCACTGGCTGAGTTGATGCCCGACACCCTTGATATCATCGACGGCGACGCAACCATGCGGGAAATCCTCGAAACGAACGGACTCCCCGCGAAGTGTATCCGGGACAGCAACGTAGTGGACGCCATTCGTAAGACGCGGCAACAGGCGATACAGGCCCAACAGATAGACCAGGGCCTTCTCAACATGAGCAAGGCGCTCCCCGGCATGAGCAAGGCCCCCGAAGAGGGAAGCCCGATGGACGCGCTCGGTAAGGCATTGGCAGGAGGGCGCGGCTGATGGCGTGGAAGGGACTCCATGTGATGTACGAGGAGTTGTCGCAGAAGGAGAAAGACGACTCCCTGATGGTCAAGTACCGTTCCGTGTTCGGTTCTCCGGCCGGGATAGAGGTATTGGCCGACATGCTCCGCGACATGGGAGTCATGCAGGACCTGGACCCACGGGATCCGGTATCGAACGCCCTTCGCAATTACGCGGAGAACGTCCTTTTGATGAAGATAGGCAAAACGAAGTTTACGGCGGCACTCTCGGCAATGCTCGAGAACGCCCCGTACTAAAACGAAGGAGGGAACACAATGAAGAGATTTATCGCACTGGCCCTTGTCCTGATGTTCATGGTGGCGGCAACAGGATACGCGGAAGAGGTATTCGCCCCCGGCAGGCACAACACCGGGAAGATCGGCACGAGTTCGAAATATTGGGCGAACGGTTATTTCACGAACCTTGCCAACGCAAAGGTGTCTGTGTCAAACAAGGATTGGGGATCTGCAACCGGGACCTGGACCCTGAGCGCGACGGAGCAGAAATCCAGCATCCTTTACATGACTGCGTGCGGGAATACGGGTTCATCCGTCATCGGCCCTTCCGAAACGGGCAGGGTTTACACCGTGTTCAACAGGTGCGGTTACGCCGTCACGTTCAAGAAATCAGGCGGCACGGGCGTGAGTATCGGGAACAACACGGCTGTCACCGTTGCATACCTGACGCTTTCTACTGCGACTGCGGACTACGTACCCATAGCATCGGCGGCGTTCAACATCAACTACTAGGAGCGTGCGTGTTCCCGACCTTTCAATTTGACCTCAAGGGCAGGCTGATAGCATCGGGCATTGTTGCCCTCATGCTCTCGGTCTCTACCCTGATGATGCCCTATATGCAGGCATCGGTACGAAACAACCGGGTGTTCCTCCTCGGCGTGGCGTGCCTCGCGATCATGGCAATCCTCATGCTCCGGCACACGCTGACCGGGTTCGTCTTTCTCGGCTACGTCACATGGTCCCTGCTCATGTCCGCAAGCGAGTCCGTGGGCTCCGCCATGTACCAGATCCTTTGCCTGTCCGGGGTGTTCCTCATGGCATCCGCGACATACGACAGGTGGAGGGATTACCGGGGATGGATCTATAACGCGATCTGCATTGTTGCGCTGGCGAACGTGGCGGCCCAACTCGTGCAGGTATGCGGCGTGTCCTTCCCGCGCGGTCTCAAACCCTATGACCAGTATGGATTCGTGGGCCTCCTGGCTAACGTCAACGAGACTTCGGCCCTCTTTGCGGTATGTCTGCCCTTCTTCTTCCGGAAACACTGGGCGTGGTTAATTCCCGCGATTGTGGCGGGACTTATCCTTGCACGGACAACGAACGGGATCATGGCGGCATCCGTTGTGTCCGCGGTATGGCTGATCTGCCGGTTCCGGCTCATGGCGGTTATCAGCCTGACACTCATGGTGGCCGTCGGTGTCCTCTTTTCTACCTTCATCGACCCCATTGACTGGCGCGGGCAGATGCAGAACCGGGGCACGGTCTATAAAGTAACGGCCCTTGCATCGACCGTGAAACCCTTCGGGTGGGGCTTCGGGCAGTTCGATTACGTGATACCCCTTCTCACCCATACGGGCATTCTCAAGGAAAAGGGCGGCAAGGACGGGAGCACGTTCATTGCCTATCTGTTCAACAATGTTGCGGACGCAGACGCGCTGGACAAGGCGACTGTCAGGCTGACCGGGCGGGAAGATGTCCAGGGGATAAAAGACTACCTCACGGACCCGGAGAACAACACCACGTCGATGTTCATTCAGGCGCACAACGATTACCTTGAAGCGGCCTTTGCACTGGGTA
>JALOAP010000406.1 GCA_023228745.1 Dehalococcoidia bacterium
GGCCGACCGTCCAGGTGCGGCTGGCGACGGGTGCCGGCCGGGAAGGCGTTTCCGCCACCCTGACGGTCGGAGCCGCCGCAGCGGTCGTCTCCCCCGCCTCGACGTTCGGGGCCGCGGAAGCATACGTTTCCGGCGCTTTGACAGCCGGGGCCGCCGGATTCAAGTCCGGCTCCTGGATCGCCTGCTCCGTGCCGCCGGCCGGGACCGGCGGGACCTCGGCCCGGGCGAACCCCATCGAACCGATCAGCACCACGGAGACGACCGCCAGAACGGAACCGATTTTTTTCAGTCTCATCGCCTTCTCCTGTCTGTTTTATGTATTTGATTCTTCATGGAACCGGCTCAATTGGAGGAACGACAAGCAAATCAATGTCACTCCACCCAATAGACGATTTATTTTGTAAACCATTTTGGACGACATTTCAAGACGTGCCGTTGACCCCGTCCCAAAACCCTTCGGTTACATTTTAATGTGAGGCAACGGGGACCCAACACGCCTCAAACGAAACGAGGGCCATCCGATGAATCGGAAGGGAATTGGCCATGGAAATCAATTAACAAGCGATTGATTATTTTCGCTGATTCATGTAGATTTCGGATCATGGAAAGGGACGAGATCGTCAAATACTGGCTCGAATCATCGGATGACGATTACCAGGTCATGAAGAGCCTCTTCGACAACGGGCATTATGCCTGGGCCTTGTTCCTGAGTCACCTGGTGATCGAAAAAATTCTGAAGGCCTGCTATGTGAAGCGTGTCGATATCAACTACCCCCGTATCCATAACCTCGTTGAGATCGCCGTCAAGGCTGATCTGGAGCTTTCGACGGAACAAAAGGGACCCTGGTGGAGCTGACCACGTTCAATCTCCGGGGCAGGTATCCCGACTACAAGAACCGCTTCCGAAAGAAGGCCACCCGACCGTTCGCGGAGGAGAAGATTGCCGCGGCAAAGGAATTGAGACAATGGCTCCTGGAAAAGATAAACAATTGATCTATCGGAAGATCAGGGATTATGTCCGGACTCTGGAGCAGAGCAACGTTCCTGTCTGGCGGCTGTATCTTTACGGGTCCTGCGCGAAAGACACCTATCACACCGACAGCGACATCGATCTGGCCGTCTTCTGGGACCGGGATGACATCGACGGGTTCGACGAGGATGTCCTGCTCAGAAAATTGTCCTGCGACGTCGATCTCCGGATCGAGCCCCATTCCTTTGCCCGCACCGACTTCGACGAGACGGACCCCTACATCAAAGAGATCATCGAAACGGGCGAGCGCATCCTCTAATCTTCGCTAATGCCAAGCCGCTCTTCCCTCGCGCGATACACAGGCATGGCGTACATCCCCCCGTCGTGCGATTCTTGACATGGTCCGGAAATTCCCCCATGAAGCGAAAGCGTACATGGGTGCGGGACATTGCCTCCGGAATGACGGGAGTGCGGGCCACAATCCATGCGTCATTGCGTTTGTATTGATGCGTTACATTCGTTTAAGGGCGTGCTAAATAAAACAACACGACAACACGAACAGAAAATGCACTCATCAACCGGGCCGCGGAGATTTATGGATGACATTAAAATATAATCCTTTTGCCATTTTTCGCGACAGCAGGACACCTGCGGGACTTTACGCCCGACAGAAGTGGCTGGGCGAATCGGCCGACCGCAAATGGCAGGATGATTTTCAGATAACCGTTTTCTCCCTGATGAAGGGACAATGCGGCGACGGGTCATGGCATCACTCCCCTCTGGAAACCATTCGCCGTCTCTTCGGCCTGCATCTCACCGTTCGTGATCTCAATGAAGACATCGATAGGGCACTGACCTGGCTCATGGCGGAAACGCTGCACGAAGAGGCCTTGATCCAGGCAGGAGCGCCGCCGATTTCTTCCAGCCACCTTCATGGTCTGCCCTTCACGCCGGGACAACCTCGGACCTTCCTGTTCAGTGCGACGCTCTTCCTGTCTTCCGTGTTTCATCGAACCGCGGAAGCCCTGGTTACTCGCAATTATGAGTTCCTGGCTCAGTGGGTTGCCGCAAATGAAGACAACACGGAACTTTGGTCGGACAAAAGCAACGCCCTTCGCGCATTCATCGTCGATCCATCCTTCGCTGAACATTCCGCAACGGTATCTCTCATCTATCATCTAGGCAGGATGCAGGACCCATCAGGATGCTGGCCGGCGCCCATCCCTTTCTTCCAGACCGTCAACGCCCTGGCCCATTCCGATCTGCCTTCGGCGTGCGACCATTTGGCAAAAGCGCTGCAGCGGCTCCCTGACTTTCAAAACGTCGACGGATCCTGGGGCCAGACGGATCAGGAGTGGAACACCTTCCTCATGGTTCATGCGCTCAAGAATAAAGCCTATTTATAACACCTTATCCGTCGAGCACGATGCTTCCGATCATCGTACCTCCCCGTATCGCGAAATGGATTGTTTGGAGCGGCCCGCATGTACTTCCTGTGGCGCCCTGTTAAGACCCCCTTTTGACATTCCCCTTCATTCTTGATACAGGCGCTTCAAGACTCGCCTATCGATAATCCGATAAGGGATAGCGGACTCGACGCCAGAATAGTGACCCGAAACGAGCGGTGTGGGAGGACTGATTGTATGAACCTGAAAAGATCGATATGCATCATGGCCATCATGGTCTGTATCTTTAATCCCGCGACGGTGACCGCGGATTGGAAGAACTCCGGCGATCTCAAGGTCGCCGTTCTGGACCTCCTTTCGCGCGTCGAGAGCGAGAACATCGATGTCATAACGCTAACCGAGATGCTTCAGGCAGAACTCGCTGATAGAAAGGCCTTCCAGGTGGTCGAACGCGGCATGCTGAGCAAGATCATCGGGGAGCAGAAACTGAACATGAGTGGTTTGACAGAGACAGAGGCATCGAAGGTGGGTGCTTTAGCCGGCGCGCAAAAGATCATCACGGGATCGGTGTCCAGGATTGGGGATCGGTTTGTGCTCCTGATCAAGGGGATCGATACGGGAACCGGCATCGTGGAACTGACCGATCAATCTACGGCACGGGATGTTAACGGCCTCATGAACGCCATACCGCTCGCGGCAGAGCGAATCGTGCGCAAGGCAAAGGGTGAAAAGGTCAGCACCGCGATCGCGAAGCCGACGATGGAAACAACTGTCCTTGAAGAGCGCTTCATGGACAATCGCAATGGCTGGTCCATCGGTGATTGGGACCCGGCCGCGGCGTCGATCGCGAACCAACGATACGTCATTGCCATGAAGACTCAGAGCCCCGTACCCGTATTTTACTCGAAGATCGATGTGGCCATGGACCCGGGGAAAAATTTCAGCGTGGAGGCAACGGTCGAAAAGCTAAGCGGCGACAACGGAGAGTCTGCTTATTACGGGATCATCTTCGGAAGAGACTTCGAGAACATGTACGAGTTTTGCGTGCATCCCAATGGGAGGTATATGATCCGCCGGCAGACAAACGGAGATACATCCTTTGTACAGTCCTCCGTGGTCTCGGCGTACGTGAACCGCGGGAACGCGTCGAATAACTTGGCTCCTCGCTAAAAAGTATGG
>JALOAP010000407.1 GCA_023228745.1 Dehalococcoidia bacterium
AGTCGTCGTCGTCACCGTAATCGTCTGGCGGGAACTCGTCTTCGTATCGCCGGATCGCCCGGGCGATCTTCGCGTCTTCGTCGTCGAGGTCCTGGACTACACGGCGACGCGGTGTGCCGGATCGCGGGACGGCTCGACGGGTGTCGTTCCGGGTGCGGACCAGTTCGTCGATGTCAACTGCCATTCTCTATCCGCTCCCACCAGATCACGCTTCGCCGGAACTCGGTGCGTTGGCCGGCTTTCTGCCAGGTGAGTAGTTCGTCACGGTGGAGACCGAACTGGTCGGGGTTGTTCCGGCATTTGTCGAGCAGTTCACAGTATTCGTCCATGTCGGTGTCGGTGTCGATGTCGTATTCCTCGTAGTTGTGCCGGTAGGAAAAAGGAAGTGGTGATGATGATGATGTAGGAGTGTCGGTGTCTGTATTGGTAACCATGGTCACACCTGTATTATCTTGTTTTGAATATTTATACTATACATATGTGTAGTTTTTATACTGGGTTGCATCTCTGTCATTCTCCCGGGTCGTCGTATCGTTCGATTGGGATGTGGCGTTCCGCTCCACAGACTTTGCAGACGTAGACTTCGATGGTCTTGCGGTTGATTTTGTACCGCCGGATGCCACGGTATTGCCAGTCGTCGTGTTGGCAGGCGTGTGCCTGCGATACGCCGCCGGTCTTTATACACATCCGTAGGCCCTCCCGTTCTCGTCCATGAACTGTCGGAACGCCGGTGTGAACTCCCACCACGTGTGTGTGCCGCGTCCGTACTGCCGGTCGACACGGTGGACCATCCCGGCACCTTCCATCGACATGAGTTTCTGGCCGGCGGCCCGGGGGCCCATGCCGACCATCTCGCCGACCATGGCGGCGGTGAACCTGGAGCTCGGGCACGACTGGTATACACGGATGGCGATCTCCCAACAGATATACCGTGCCGGGAAGCGCCGGTGGTACACCCTTTTCCGGGTGTCGGTCATGATCTACACCATCGAAATAGCGGCACGAGAACGCTACACATATGTGAAGTGATAGTCGCGTATACCGTTATGGTAGATCGTGGCTCCTGTGTGGTGATACGGGCGTCTGGTGTGGTTGGGGTGGTCATGGTTGACCGACCACCTGGGCAAGAACACCTTTCCGTGCAAGCTCGCGAGCGATGTCACCATACTCGCTGCGTATCGACTCTGCCTTGGTGATTGCTTCCTCGACTGTCGCACACCGTTTCGCGTAGTTGATGACTCTCTTCACGGTGCCTTCATCGTATTGAGATGCTGCTTCTTGTGGTGCGCTGGACAACGACGGGTAAACAAACTCGTATGACGGGCCTTCGTCCACGCCGTCGTTCCAGTGCATTTGCAGCATGGCAAATATGTGCATGCCTAACTTCGGCGGTTGGCCTGTCAGTTCAATGAATGACGATAGGCGTGCTCCGGGCGTGTCCTGCTCGTCGAGTAGTTTCATCCACTCAACCACAGTATACTCCAAATCAGTACCTCGCCATGTAAGTTTCAGGCGACGGGTGCCACGACGCTTGGGGAACACTTCCATGTCCTTCAAGAAGAACTCGTGGGTTTCATCCAGATCAACTTCGTTCATGATACTACCTCCTTCGATTGTTTTGTCTTTCTCATACTGACAACAGGACACTGGTGATGTAAGATGAGTCGTTCACATTCATACCCTGGCAAGACCATGCACCCACCGAACACAGTGCGATAGGTGCAGGACGGGTATTGTGTCATACCCACCACCATTCATCATAATTCCATTTACGAGATGTGTCCCATTTATGGGGATAGGAAAAGATGGTTTTTCTAATCCATATAAAAATATTTCTTGTAGGTGTATGTAGGGTATGTAGGGTAGACCCAGTTTTCCCTAAAGTCAGCTTACAATTCTCGCGAAGGGGGAAGAAAGGGAAAATTGACCATACCCTACATACCCTACATTGTGAATAAATCTCGTCAATGCATGTTCGGTTTGACTCTAATTCCATGATAATACACTCCACTGGTTTTTCTCACTTTTTTGACACCTCGTTCCTTCAACAAATTTCCAAACATCGTACTCGACATTGGTTTTTCATTGTTGAAGCTGGTCCACTGCAAGTACACTTTATATATATCAGATCCTTTTGCTTCGTAGACTATGCCAACCGGCTCGTCACCTGTGGCAACATCAATCATATCTGAGAAAAAATCGAATAACTGATCCTGATCATTTCGGTATTCTGTCGTGGTTGTCACAACAATTTCAGGCGGGTTCAACCCATCCTTTTGGTACTCTTTCAATCCATCAATCGCCCAATTCAGTATACCCGGCAGCTCTTCCAACAACTTCTCGCTCAATTGTTTGTCCTGCTCATCCTCGGGGATACTCTCTTTGAATGGTATCAGGTGTATTCGGCGCCACGTCGAGTTGGTGGTGTCCCTGATACGCGGCATATGGTTGAAACACCACCAGATTTTGAACGTGGGCCGATACTCAAAATATTCCTGGAATAAAAACCTGGCAGCAATTTTGTCTCCACCTGTGAGCTGTTTGATAAGGGTTTCGTCCAGGTTTGAATCCATCGAGTTCTCAGCTGCGGTTACAAGTCGTGCACCAACCAGCCGTGCCAGATCATTTCTTACGTTATCACTTCGGTTAGTGGTGAATGTAGACGACTCAGTGTTCACCGAGTAATCCCCCAACAACGCTTCCAAAACATTCAACAATGTGGACTTTCCATTTGCCCCGCCACCGTATAACAGAAACAAGATGTCTTCTTGTGTGGACCCGGTGAGCGTATACCCGACCGCCCGTTGGAGGTAGGGGACGATCTCCGGGTGACTTGTAAAGACTCGGTCTAAAAATTTTAGAAACAACGGGCACTCGGCATCTTGGCAATACTCTATCGGTGCCCGTTTGGTAATCAACAACCCTTTCCGGTGTGGTTCGAGCACGTGGTTTAATAAGTTGTATGTCCCATTTGCGAGGTTCAATAACATATGGTTCTGGTCGAACGCATCATGTTCTGTCACGACGTATGGATCAGACTTCGCCAAAGTAATAATCGCGTTTGTATGTGACGTTGTTTCACACTGCATTGCCCACTTCGCCAGTTTGCGCCGTTCTTCGTCGATACCCGCCCTGGCGGCCTCGGCGTAAATACTTCGTACCGTCTCTTTCGCGTATTCCTGTATCGCCCCGAGCAAGTCTTTTTTCCATCGCCCTTCGTCTTGCGTCCAGAGATACCATGCATCAAACACCTTACAGTATTTCACATCGGCGCCGTGCAGGTTGATGAAACGCTCGCAGTTCCCGTAATCAGTGCAGTGTCGTTCGTCTGGTGGCGGGATCTGGCGGTGCTTGTCCAACTCTTCGGACTCCTCAATCGCCCTTGAAATCTCCAGTGTTTCCAACTGGTTCAATATCTGTTTAAAATCACCTTGCGGTTGTTGCGACAGATCCTCCGTTCCGTTTGGCAGACTCGATCACCTCCCGCACTTTCATCTGTGTCCACGCCTGGAGGTCATCGAACGGCATCATATCGAACCCGAACGGCGGC
>JALOAP010000408.1 GCA_023228745.1 Dehalococcoidia bacterium
CGCACGCAACTCCCGCTCCTCGAGGCAACGGTGCGTGCGCGAGGGGGTGCGTTGGCGTTCGCGGTGCGCAGCAACGGTGCTCAATCTCGCCAGGCCGCTATACTCGTCACCCCGAACGAGACTATCGAGCACCAGGCGACGCACGGCCGTGGCATCGCCCTGGGCGAAGTGCCCGCACCGGTCGTGGCGACCGAGGCCGGGAACGTCGGTCTCGTCTGTGCGGACGAAGGCTACGTGCCCGAGGTGACACGCTGCCTGGCGCTCGAAGGCGCCGACATCCTCGCCTGGCCCACGTTCGCGACACACGAGATGCACGAGCGGGTGACCCGCACCCGGAGCGACGAGAACCGCGTCTACACCGCGACCGCGTGGCCGGGTGGTGGCCTCATCACGAGCCCTGAGGGGGCGGTCCTCACGGCGGTGCCGGCGGGCAGCGGCGTGGCGATGGCCGCCGGTGTGAGCCGTGCCGTCGCCCGGCTCAAGTACCGCGCACCAAAGACCCACGTGATCCGCGGCCGCATCCCCGAAGCCTACGGTCCGCTCGTGCAGG
Source organism: Dehalococcoidia bacterium (assembly GCA_023228745.1). Classification (GTDB taxonomy): domain Bacteria; phylum Chloroflexota; class Dehalococcoidia; order Tepidiformales; family Tepidiformaceae; genus JALOAP01. The sequence continues at coordinate 551 of JALOAP010000408.1, forward strand.
ACTGAGACCAGAACCGGGAAGCAGCGCGCCGGCACGCGGCCCCGGGCACCGGGCACGGGCACTCATAGTAGGCACCGGGCACTAATCACTGTTAGGCTTTCGGGCACGAAAAACCGCGGGAGGGGACGATGGTAGAGGGCGCGCTGAGCGACGTCGTCGTGCTCGAACTGGCGACCGGGGTGGCGGGACCGTACTGCGGCAAGCTGCTCGCCGACCTGGGAGCACAGGTGATCAAGGTGGAACCGCCGGGTGGCGACCCCCTGCGCGGCGAATACCCGCTCGTCGATGGCGAAAGCGCGTTCTTCAACTGGCTCAACGGGAACAAGCTTGGTGTCGAGCTCCCCTACGACGACCGTCGCATCATCGCGCTGGCGACCAAGGCCGACATCATCATCCACGACCAGGCCGGCCCCTTCGGCGACACCCTGGACGCCCAGCTCCGCGAAGCGAATATCCACGCCGTGGTGCTTTCGGTCAGCCCCTATGGCCGCTCGGGCGACCGCGCGAACGGCAAGACGAGTGCCCTCACCGAGTACGCGACCTCCGGGTTTCATTACATCGCCGGTGACCCCGCGCGCGAGCCGCTGGCGCTCCCCGGGTACCAGGTGGAGTTCCACGCTGGTGTCCATGCCGGCATCGCGGCGCTTGCGGGGCTGCGCCATAGCCGCGAGACGGGCGAGGGCCAGCTTGTGGAGGTTTCGCACCAGGAAGCAACACTCAGCGACCACGCCTGGCTGACCACCATCTGGACGCACCAGGGGAAGGTACAAAGCCGCACCGGCAGCCTCTACGCGAAGTGCGCCGACGGCTACGTGTACCTCTTCAACCTCGTCCCCTACCCGAATCTCTTCCTCCTGATGGAACGGTTCGACCTGCTGGAAGACGAGGAACTGCTGCGGCCGCTCGTCTGGATGGAGCGCTTCCTCGACGTCGTCTTCCCGGCATTCGCCGAGTGGGCAGCGACGCGTACAAAGCGGGAGATCTACCACGCTGCACAGGAGCTTCGCGTCGCCATCAGCCCCGTGAACACGATGGAGGACATCGCGAACAGCGACCAGCTTGGCGAACGCGAGTGGTTCGAAGAGGTGGAGGTTGCCGGGCAGCGCTTCAAGGCGCCGGGCTTCCCCTACAAGCTCACGAAGACGCCGGCCAGCAATCGGACACGCGCGCCGAAGCTCGGCCAGGACAACGAAGCGGTGTTCGGGCCGCACTTCGAATGGGCGAACAGCGAGGTCGAGCGGACACTGGTACACGAGGTCGACACCGGCGCCACGCCCGCCCCACGCGGACCGCTGAACGGCATCCGGGTCATCGAAGTCACCGCCAACTGGGCCGGGCCGATCGCCGGGAGGCACCTGGCGGACCTCGGCGCGGAGGTCATCAAGATCGAGCTCGCATCGAAGCCGGCTACGCGCGCGCTCATCCATGTCGCAGACGACCTCTGGCCCGAGCACTGGCATCGCAGCGGCTACTTCAACAAGCTGAACCGGAACAAGAAGGGCGTCTGCCTGGACCTTTCGAAGCCGGCAGGGAAGGAAGTCTTCCTCGCGCTCGTGCAGGGCGCGGATATCGTGCTCGAAAACAACGCCGCGCGCGTCATGGGCCAGCTCGGGCTCGCCTACGACGCCCTTCGGGAAACGAACCCGCGCATCGTGATGTGCTCCATGTCCGGCTTCGGTGCGACCGGGCCGGAGCGCCACTACTCCGCCTACGGGAGCAATATCGAGACCATCAGCGGCCTTGCCAGTCTGCTCGGCTACGGCCCCGGGGAATACTTCGGCACGGGCAGCTTCTACGCCGACCCCGCGACGGGAAACCACGGCGTGGTCGCGATGCTCGCGGCGCTCCACGCTCGTCGCCGCACGGACGAGGGCCAGTGGATCGACATGGCGCTGCTCGAGGCGGTGGCGCCGTTCTTTAGCCAGCAGTTCCTCGAATACACGGTAGAAGGCCGCGTGCCGGAGCCAATCGCCAATCGTCACCGCGTCCACGCACCGCAGAACGTCTACTCGACGGTAGGCAGGGATTGCTGGCTGGCGCTGACGGTGCGCGACGAGGCCGAGTGGGCCGGGCTCTGCCAGGTGATCGGCCGCGAAGACCTCGCGAACGATCCCGGGCTGCAGAGCGCGGAAGGACGTCGCGCGCGACAGGACGAGATCGACGATGCGATCCGCGCGTGGGCCGCGCACCTGGACCATCTCGCCGCATCCGAGGCACTGCAGGCGGCGGGGGTGCCGGCTGCGCCGGTGATGCCCAACTGGGAGATCTTCAGCGATAACCACCTGAACGCGCGCGATTTCTTCGTACGCCAACGGCACCTGAAGGCGGGGACGCACTGGTTCCCCGGCTTCGCCTGGCGCTTCAGCCGAACACCCACGACGATCGAGCGCGCGGCGCCGCTTTTCGGCGAGCACAACCACGATGTCTTCGCGGGTGTGCTGGGGATGTCGCCCGAGGAAATCGAGAAGCTCTACTCGACGGGTGTGAGCTGCGACCACCCGGTCTACGCGAACGGTCCCACGCTGTGAGCCACCCAATCGTGCTCGTACCGCTGGAGCAGCTCGCGGCGGTGCCGGCCGAGGGCGCGGCCATCGCGCCCTACTCGACCGCAGAGGAGGTCATCGCTGCGCTGCGTGGCGACTTCAGCGCTGCCGTGCTGGTCAGCGACGCCCTCCCGGCGGACGACCTGGCGCAGGTCGCGAACGCCGTGCGTGCGTCTGGCCGGCCTGTGGTCGAAGTGCGCAGCGCCGGCTGGGACGGCGAAACGCACTCGCCGCTGAGCGCCGCCTGCCGGGGCGTCATCGCCGGCTTCGGCCTCCCCGCCGTGCGCGAGGCGCTGCTCGCGCTGTAAGGCCCATTACCAGCAGCCGCGGCCCTCGTGGCCGCTCCATGGAGCTTCCCGGCAACATCACCGGCACACCCCGCCTCGCAAACCACCAGCCCACCGGTAGCCGCGGCCCTCGTGGCCGCTCCAATCCAGCCTCACGGCGACATCA
>JALOAP010000409.1 GCA_023228745.1 Dehalococcoidia bacterium
TATCATGAAGCTCGACGCCCACTGCGCCGTCGCCCCTGGTTTCGACGTTATTCTCGCCCGGGACTGCGAATACGATATGACGATGATCCCGCGAATGTACAATCTCGACGTCGAGACCTGGCAGCCGAAGTGGAAAAAGCGCACCGACTATATGTTTATCGGCCTGCTCGACGGTAACCTGCGGGCGCTTTATTACGATGACCGGAACGCCAAGTTGCTCGGGATCCCCGGGGGGAAGCTCCGGCAGCCGGACAATGACAAGATGATTGACGAGACCATGTGCTGTATGGGTCCCGGTTTCTTCATGTGGAAGGATCGGTTCTGGGAACTGGGCGGCTGTGATGAAAATCATGGGGGCTGGGGGCAACAAGGTGTAGAAGTTGCTATGAAAGCGATATCTTCCGGTGGGCGGTTGGTAGTTAATAAGAATACATGGTTCGCCCATTGGTTCCGTGGTGGGGGCGTCCCGGAAGGGCACAAGAAGGGATTTCCGTACAAAATGACGCAGCGGGCTGTCAATGTTGCCCGGGCATACTCGAATGATACGTGGATGAATAACAAGTGGGAAGGGCAGAAGTATCCTTTCTCTACAGTCTTAGCAATGTTTCATCCGGTTCCCGCGTGGGATGACGGAACCATGCTCTCACAAATGAAGAAAGAAATGAGTACTGAAAGATCGGGGATTTACTCAATAAGAAGTCTATCAACTAATAAGATATATATTGGTTCAGCTATTAATATTTCACAGAGATTTAAAGATCATATAAAAACATTAAAAAGCAATAATCATGCGAATAAACATTTACAAAACGCATGGAATAAGTATGGAGATGAGGATTTTATATTTGACATATTAATGTTTTGTGACGGCCCCTCCTTGATAGAAATGGAACAGCAATTCATAGATAGTTGTAAAGATGAGGTGGGTTGGAAGAATATGTTCAACATTGCTCAAAGAGCAGGTTCGACACTTGGGGTACCTTGTTCTGATGAGACAAAGAGAAAAATCAGTGAGGCTACGAAAGGAAGATCTTCTTGGATAACGGGGCTAACTAAAGATACTGATAAAAGAGTTAAAAGAATTTCTGAAAAACGACTAGGGTCGAACCCTTGGAAGGATAAGGAACACCCTCGAGGAATGCTTGGGAAAAAGCACCCAGAAGCCTCAAAAGACAAGATGGGAGCACCACATCGGGGTGTACCAAAATCTCCCGAGCATAATAAGAAGAACAGTGATGCTCATAAAGGAAAGGTCTTTACTCAAGAGCATCGGGAGAACCTTTCAAGAGCAATGAAAAAAATTAATCATTTAATGATTAGGAATGAAGCAGGGCAGTTTGTCAGATGGGATAAACCACAAACACAAAAAGCACAAAAGAAACAGGAAACAATGACAACAGGGGGCGAATTGATGGAAGTTTCAACGAAGAGGGCCTATTACAAACATATGGTTTCCGGTAATCGGATGCCGACCTGGATGGGAACGAAGGTAGTCAAGTATCCCGGGGACATCCTGTTGTATCAGCAGGTAATTTACGAAAACAAGCCGGACTTCATTGTCGAGTCCGGGACTTATAAAGGCGGCAGCGCTCTGTTCTTCGCCCATGTCTGTGAACTCATGGGGCATGGGCAGGTGATCACCGTCGACATCAAGGATCACGATCCGCCAAGACATCCGCGGATTACCCATATCATCGGCAGGGCCACCGATTCGGCGACACTTGATCAGGTCCGTCACATGATCGACGGCGGGACGGTGATGGTGATCCTGGACTCGAATCATCATCGCAAGCACGTCAAGCGGGAACTGACCCGGTACGGTGACATGGTCACCCCGGGGCAGTTCATGGTCGTCGAGGATACCAATTACTCGGAGATCGGGAAAAAAGACGGGCCGGACGAGGCAGTTGCCTGGTTCTTGAAGCGGACGAAAAAATTCAAACGGGAACCGATTGAGGAGCAGTTCGTCTTCACGCTGAACCCGGGCGGCTGGCTCCGTCGTGTCTGACACTTCCATTATCTATTATACCGACTGCCGGCTGGACCCGCAACTGTTCAGCCGTTGCCAGGAGTACCTTCTCCGGGCGGCCGCCGGCAAGCGCATCATCTCCGTCTCGCAGCAGCCGCTTGATTTCGGTGACAATATCTGTGTCGGCGACATCGGCCGCAGTTTCTACAACCTTTTCTTTCAGGCCCTGACCGGGGCCAAGGCGGCAACAACCAAGTACATCGCCCTTGCCGAGCATGACTGTTTTTATAGCCCTGAGCATTTCAACTGGGTGCCACCGACTGACGAGCATTTTTATTACAATGTCAATCAGTGGCTGGTGATCTGGGGCGGGAAGCAATCGGGCCTGTACAGTTACTTCCGGCGCAAGGTCCTGTCGCAATTGATCTGCAACCGGGAACTCTTTATTGAAGCAATCGAAGAGAAGCTCAAGATGCTGGAAACAAGTCCGACCGGGGCGTGTGAGCCGGGGGTCTGCGATAACCGGCAGGATTTTCTGCGGGCCAAGGCTGCGCTGAAAGATGTTGGCAAGGATAAGAAAAATTACCGGGCCCGGGCATTCAGAACAACAGTGCCGAACCTTGACGTCCGGCACGGGGGCAACTTCAGCGTCGGGCGCCGGGCCGGCAAGAGGCGCTGGACTCTAGCTTACTGGGGGGATTTTAAACAGATCATGGACGGGACAAAGACAACAATCATCAATTATACCGACGGCTCCGCGCCGAAGATTCTGTATAACAAGGTCCTGGAGAAGCTGGAAGAGACCGGACTGCCCCTCGTCGTCGTCAAAAACGACGTCTCTGAGCGCTCTCACCTGCAGATGTTCCGTAATATCCGGCGAGGTTTGGAACAGGCAAATACACGGTACGTAGCCCTCACAGAGCACGATTGCGTCTATCCGAAGGAACACTTCGATTTTGTTCCCGAGTATGACGACACCTTCTATTATAATGTCAATCACCTTTTCGTCCGGTATAAGGACGGGCGTTACGACGTGCCATATAGACTGCGCCGGGCATTGTCCGGGCTGATCTGCAACCGGGATCTCCTGCTCAAGGCCGTGAATGAGCGGATCGCTTTTCTGGAGGGAGGCGGTGTCCTGCAGCGGGGGATCCCGGGGGCTTGTGAATTCGGCGTCATTGACGATTACAAGTCGGATGATTTCCGTTCGGCGGTCCCGTACCTCGACGTCCGGCACAAGGGAAACTTCTCCGGTTTCCGCAAAGGCGGCGACCGGACTTTCAACCATCCGTATTGGGGTGAGTTCAAGCAACTTCTCGTACCCAAGGGCAAATGGTATCAGGAGGCCGTAATCAACGGCATGACGATGCCGACACGCCGCATTCACGATACCAATGAGAAGCGGTGGAAGAAGTTCATCGAGCCCTTGATCGAGCTTGATAACGGGTTCGTGACTGATCTTGGCTGCAACGCGGGGTTCTATTGCCGGAAGTTTGCCGAACGTGGCTTTCGGGCCACCGGCGTGGAGCGGAGTACTGAGTTCTTCCGGCAT
>JALOAP010000410.1 GCA_023228745.1 Dehalococcoidia bacterium
CGCCTTTCGCCCGAACGACAGGTGAATACCGCCACGCCGGAAGTCGCGCGCATCCTCGAGCGCGCAGCACTCGGGGTACCACTGGACGAAGCCGAAATCACCCGCCTCTTCCAGGCCCGCGGCGACGACTACCACCTCGTCTGCGAGGCAGCAGACCGGCTGCGCCGCAGCGTCAATGGCGAAACGGTCACCTACGTGGTGAATCGCAACATCAACTACACGAACATCTGCTACTTCCGCTGCCAGTTCTGCGCGTTCGCCAAGGGGAAAATGAGCGAGTCGCTCCGTGGCACGCCCTATGACCTGGGCCTCGACGAGATTCAGCGGCGCGTGCACGAAGCGTGGGAGCGCGGTGCGACCGAGGTCTGCATGCAGGGCGGCATCCACCCGGAATACACGGGCGAGACCTACCTGCAGATCCTTCGCGCCACGAAAGACGCGATCCCCGGCGTACACGTCCACGCGTTCTCACCACTTGAGGTTGCCCAGGGCGCCGAGACGCTCGGCATGACGGTCACCGAGTTCCTCATCCGCCTCAAGGAAGCCGGCCTGGGCACGCTTCCGGGCACCGCCGCCGAGGTACTCGACGACGAAGTGCGAAAGACACTCTGCCCTGACAAGCTCACCACGGATCGTTGGCTCTCAGTGGTCGAAAAAGCACATCGCGTTGGCTTCCGCACGACATCGACCATCATGTATGGCCACATCGATGGGCCCCTGAACTGGGCGCGCCACCTCATCCGTCTACGCGACCTTCAGCGGAAGACTGGCGGCATCACCGAATTTGTCCCCTTGCCCTTCGTGCACATGGAGGCGCCGATCTACCTCAAGGGGAAGGCACGCAGTGGCCCCACGTTCCGTGAGGCGGTGCTGATGCACGCAGTCGCGCGGTTGGCGCTCCACCCGCACATCACGAATATCCAGGTCTCGTGGGTGAAAATGGGCGAAGAGGGTGCGAAGGCCTGCCTCGAAGCTGGCGCAAACGACATGGGCGGCACACTGATGAACGAAAGCATCTCCCGGGCGGCCGGCGCCGCCTTCGGACAGGAGTTGCCTCCGGAGCGCATGGAAGAGCTCATTCGCGCCATCGGCCGGAAGCCGCAGCAGCGCACGACGACCTACGGCCTTGCACCGGAGGATCGCCAGATCGCCTCCTTCTCAGCGCCCGAGCTTTCGCCCATCGTGCTGACCCCCGCGAAGAAGTACGAGCGCCGCAAGGAGCACGCCGCAAGCTAGCCGGGGCTTTCCTACGGGGGCACTTCAGGCGATGGTGTAGATATGCGCCTCCTGCTTGTCCGTCACGGCCAGTCTGAAGGCAACGCTAGCGGCGTGGTCCAGGGTCATCTCGATTTCGGCCTGACCACGCTCGGTGTCCGGCAGGCGGAAGCGACCGCAAAGCGGCTCGCGGGCGAACCCATAGCCCGCGTCCTCACCAGCCCGCTCACGCGGGCCACCGCCACGGCGGAGCTTATTGCCGCGTCCGTCGGCGCCGCTGTCGAGCCGGAGCCGGGCCTGCGCGAGTATGAGATCGGGCACGTGAGTGGCCTCACAGCCACGGAGATCGCCGAGCGGCATCCCGAAATTCCCGCTGCCTACCGGCGGGGGGAGCGCCCCTCCTTCCCCGGTGAGGAAGGCCGCGAAGTCTTCTACAAGCGAATCGCAACCGTCCTCGATCGCTGGCGCCAGTCCGGCGAGTCGATGGTGGCAGTCGCCCACGGGGGCGTCGTCTCGGCCCTGTGCTACACCGCCCTCGGCCTCGATCACAGTCGCCCCGGCATCTTCCGCGTCGCCAACTGCTCCATCACCGAGTTTTCGCTCGAACGCGGCCGCCTTGTTCTCCGCCGCCACAACGACGTCTGCCACCTCGATGGCATCCTCACCATGGAAGACATCGGCTAGGCCGACCACCACCTGCTCGAACCCTCGGAACTCTGGACTCGGGACTCGCCCTACCCCATCACCATGTTCACGAAGCCATTCACCGCCACGAACAGGAATCCCTGCCCTTCCGAGGGCCGGAATACCGCTTCCACCCCCTCGATGAGCTCGACCTGGCCCACGTTCTTCAACACCCAGGCGTGGTTCCCGGTGCTCGTTACATCCACGCGCCGTAGCTGCGGCCAGAGGATGAGCCGGACGCCATCTGCCGCGCCCCTGAGTTCGAGCCGGTATACCTCGCTCCCATCCGGTGTGTAGGGTTCGACCACCGGAGAGACCGCGAAAAGTTCGCCCAGCGCCTGCACGGCATGGGTATCCAGTTGCTCGAAGGTTCGTGTGGTGGCCATGGAACCCGAGCGTACGCCAGGATCTGGGCCCGGGACGAACTATCCCGCCATTGCGTCGCGGATGCGTTCGAAGAAGCCCTTGTGCCGCCTGGGCATAACCGCGGTGTCCATCGTCTCTGCGAGCTGCTCCAAGAGCTCCCTCTGCTTGTCGGTAAGCTCCTCTGGGACGACGGCCGTGACCCGCACGACCATGTCGCCGCGCCCGTTACGCTGCAGGTGTGGCACACCCTTGCCGCGGATCACGAACTCCTCGCCACTCTGCGTCCCCGATGGCACTTCGAACTCCATCTCGCCGTCGAGCGTCGGAATCGTGACCTTCGCCCCCAGCGCCGCCTGGGCAATGTTCACTGGCAGGTCGAACAGGATGTGATCTTCCACCCGGACAAATCGCGAATCCGGGGCGACGCTGAGCACGACGTAGAGGTTGCCTTCCTCGCCACCTCGAACGCCAGCCTCGCCTTCGCCACTCAGCCGGATCTGTGCCCCATCGTCGACGCCCGCGGGCACCTTCACCGAGATCCGCCGGGTCTTCTTGATGCGGCCCTGGCCGTGGCACTGCGAACACGGGTTCTGCACAATCCGGCCTTCGCCGCCGCAACGTCCGCAGGCTGACACGTTCACAAACTGGCCGAAAATGCTCTGCTGTGCCCGTCGAATTTCCCCCGCACCATTGCACTCGGGACAGGTGACGAGGTCGCTCCCGGGCTCGGCGCCTTTGCCCGTACAACGGTCACACCGCTCCAGGCGCGTGTACTCGATCTCTTTTTCGACGCCGAACACGGCTTCTTCGAACGTGAGGCGCAGGTTGTAGCGCAGGTCCGCCCCGCGGGCCGGCCCCCGGCGCCGTCGCCCGCCGCGTGAGCCACCGCCGAAGAACGCGTCGAAGATGTCGCCGAACCCGTCGAAGGTCGAAAAGCCTTCGAAGCTCTGCGGGCCCCCGCCCATCGCCCCGTCGACCCCCGCATGGCCGAAGCGGTCGTAGATGGAGCGCTTCTCCGGGTCGGAGAGCACCTCGTAGGCGCGGTTGACCTCTTTGAACCGGTCGGCCGCGTCGTGCGATGGGTTGCGGTCCGGGTGGAACTCCATGGCCAGGCGGCGGTACGCCTTCTTCAGGTCCTGGGGCGTGGCGTTCCGGTCAACACCGAGGATCTCGTAGTAGTCCCGCTGGGTGGCTGGCATCGATTAGCAGTGTAGCAAACCGAGTGCTAGCGGGAGGGG
>JALOAP010000411.1 GCA_023228745.1 Dehalococcoidia bacterium
CTTCTCGCTCACGGTGCCCACGGGAGGCGGGAAGACGCTCGCGTCGCTGGCCTTTGCCCTCCGGCATGCGGACCGCCACCAGAAACGACGAGTCATTGTCGTCGCACCGTTCCTCGCGATTATCGAGCAAAACGCGGAGGTGATTCGCACCGCGCTCGGGTCCGATGCCGAGACGACGGTTCTCGAGCACCATTCACAAGCCGACGAGCCGCCTGGTGATGACGGCCAGCAGTCGCTGGAGGAAGTACGCCGTCAGCTGATCGCGGAGAACTGGGATGCACCTGTTGTCATTACGACGACCGTTCAGTTCTTCGAAAGCCTCTTCTCCAATCGCCCCGGCCAGGTACGCAAGGTGCACAACATCGCAGGTTCGGTGATCGTGTTCGACGAGGCCCAGACGTTCCCACCGGGCATCCTGAGGCCGCTCGTGGGTATGCTGGAACAGCTGGTCGAAGAGTACGGCTGTACGGTGGTCTTCGCGACAGCAACACAGCCGGCCCTGTCGCACCCACGGCTGCGCGAGAAGCTTCTGCAAGAGGTCTCGCGAGAAATCATCCCAAACCCTGCCGAGCTGTTTCAGAGGTTGAAGCGCGTAGAGCTCGATTGGTCTCGCGCGACGCAACCGACTCCCCTCAGCGCAATCGCTGAAGAGATGGCGTTGGCTCGGCAGGCATTGGCGATCGTGAACACAAAGCAGCAGGCGCGGGAGCTGTACGCTGCTCTTGTCGCCCGGGACGAGAAGGCTCTCCATCTCTCCGGTAGGATGTGCCCGGCACATCGGTTACAGGTGCTCGAAGGCGTACGGGAGCGGCTGGCGGCGGGCGAGGAGTGCCGCGTAGCGAGCACGAGCTCGCTCGAGGCAGGAGTGGACGTGAGTTTCCCCCGGCTTTGGCGCGCACTGGCGCCATTCGATTCGATTGCTCAGGCAGCGGGCCGTTGCAACCGAGACGGGCGGCTGGATCGCGGGCAGGTGATCGTGTTCGAACCCGAGGACGGAAAGGCCCCGCCGGGGGTGTACGCACGGGGGCGCGAGGTGACAAGCAGGCTCCTGCCGCGGAACCCGTCCATCGATAACCCGGATGACTTCGCGCGTTACTTCACGAGCCTCTACAACAACATGAACCTCGATTCGGACCACATCGTGGCGAAGCGAATGGCGCTCGAGTTTCCAGATGTGGCGAAGCTGCGGGTGATCGACGAGCAGACAACCCCTGTATTGGTGGCATTCGGCGAGGGCAAGGAAATCATCGACGGTTTGCTCGGAGGCCAGATCGTGTTCGTCGATCGACAACTGCGCCGCCGGATGGAGCGCTACATGGTCGCTCTCTACCCCAGCGAGTTCGAAGCAGCGCGGGACGCAGGGTGGGTGGTTGAAGTTGCCGGGGTATGGTTGGCGCCAGCGAACTACGACCAAAACGTGGGGCTCACGTTCGACGACGGAGTGCTGGTGGATTGAAGGCCGGCTACTATCGAAGGGCGAGCCAAGTGCTCGAGGATTGAAACAGATGCGTTGTTGGCACCGCAGGTCAAACGATGAGGGGGCTCCACTCGGAAGCCCCCTCATCGTTTAAACGGCTCGGCTCGGACAAGGGACACCGCCGGCCTTGAACTTCGCTACGGCTGAACGGCGGCTGTTTTTTCTACAACTCATCTGACCCCTTGATCATGTATAGACTGACGGGCAAGATACGGAAAGCCCGGCCTTTTCAGGCCGGGCCTCGGAATACCCCCGTTTGGCACGGGCGGCGCTGCAACGCCGTCAGTGCAGGAAGGCATGCTTCATGATCACCCATCCGCCGCGCTCTCTCAAGCTGGCTGTGCGCAATCACACCAGAACGGTGGAAATTCAGAGCCCTCTTCCCCCGATTGCAGGCCGGTTCGCGGTACTGGATTCGTTCGGCAACCGGCTACATGAAGGCTGGTGCAGGGACCTGAGCCAGTGGGCGGAGGTGGTACCCAACGGGAAGTGGTCCCACCTGATGCATTTGGTGCTGCTTTGATCTGGTTCACGAGCAGCGAGACGTCACGTGCTGTTGCTGAGCTTCACGACCACTCTTTCGTAGCCGAATACGTAACTAACACGTCAGGTAATGTCGCCCGATGGCGGTAGTGTTCGCCATCAAGAACGGCGCAAGGAGCGGCCTATCGAGCACACACCCCAGGTTCACCATGCCAGCACATCACAAAGGAGGACTTTATGTCGCCATCATTCCCAGTGAGCAGGGAGGTGTCGGTCCGGGTCGCTGCGGACTACGCGTGCTTCTCCCGGCCGGAAATGAAGGTCGAACGAGTGAGCTATCCCTGCATCACGCCTTCGGCAGCACGCGGCGTGCTGGAAGCCATCTGCTGGGAGCCGGAGTTCCGGTGGGTGGTCACCTCGATCGGGATTTTGAAGCCGATCGAGTTCCAGGCGATTACGCGGAACGAAGTGCAGAAGAAGATACCGACGAACAGCGTCGCGGGCTGGATGCGCGATCCGAGTAGTTACAGGCCCTTCTACGCGAATGCTCGCGGACGGGAGGAAGGGGAAAACGCAACCCAGCGGTCGACGCTGGCCCTGAAGGACGTGGCCTACAACATCACCGCACGCGTCGTGTTCGATTCGCCAACGCCGCGCGAGGACGAGACGCCGGAGAAATACGTGGCGATGTTCGAACGCCGGGTTGCACGAGGCCAGTGCTATCACCGCCCCTACCTGGGGCTGCGCGAATTCGCCGCCAGCTTCCGTCCCGTCGACCCGGGGGAGCACCTGCAGCCAATCGATATGGACATGGGCCGGATGCTCTACGACATCATCTACGCTCCGCGGGGAAGCAGGCGAAAGAACGAGCCGATCTTCTTCCAGGCGAAGGCTGTAGGCGGGCGGGTCGACACGGCACCGGAGCGCGTGCTCGAGGACCCGGCGCTGCGTGAGCGAGTGTTGACATGCTGATTCCACAGCTCGTTGCACTCGCGCACCGGGACTCGCTGCTGGAAGATCCGTTGTTCGAAAAGAAGCGGGTTCGCTGGCAGGTCACGATCGGGCCGAATGGCGAGTTCCAAGGCCTCGGGTCCCTGGACGAACGCGGCGTGGAACTGTTGGTGCCGAAAAAGGTTGGCGGCAACGCCGGTGGGGTCGCGACCTTCGGGACGGACAACGCCCGCTTCGTGCTCGGGCTGGTGGATAAACCGGAGGACTCGGCGAAGGCGGAACGGGACCTGGCGGCGTTCGTCGCACTCATCGAGCGCGCCGCCGAGGAAGAGCCGGAGAGCGAGGGCATCGCTGCTGCCCGGGCGTTTTACCGGGACGCTGCTGCGGTGGCGGCTGCACGCGAGGTCGCAGCAGAGCAGAAGGTGAAGGAAGCCGACCGCGTCGCACTCGCCTACTTCGACGACTACGGACAGAACCTCTTCGAAAGCGAGGAAGGTAAAGCGTTCTGGCGCCGCTATCGCGCCGAACAAGAGTCAGCGAAACCACAGGTGGAAGCGGTGGGGTGCCTTTCGTGTGGCCAGCTGCGTC
>JALOAP010000412.1 GCA_023228745.1 Dehalococcoidia bacterium
GGATACCGGCTTGAGCATCGAGAGGACGGATTTGCTATCACGGTCGGCCTGATGGAGTACATATCCGGCTGGTCGGCGTTGGAGATACTTTACTGGCTTAACGAAAAACAAGCGATACCAAGGAGATACGACAATGAAAACCGAAGAACAAAGAGAACACAATCAAGAGCTGGCGTGTCTGGTTGATGACATTGCGTTCAAGGCATCTCTGCTGAGGATCGCGGAAAAGGCTCTGGAAGATATACGTGGGCTTTGTGTCTCAAGTACTTATTGGAACAATCCTGACTATCCCAACTGCGCCCGTCTCTTGAAACAGCATCACAAGATTGTTAGCGACGCGAAGGTGAAGGCAGAGGAGATGAGGGCAATAGAGTATGGGGACGACGTTGAAGTTCCTATCAGAGAACACAGTTAGGAAATGTACATTTGGGAAGGCTGGAACCGATCGAGGTCGCACACATGAAGTACAAAGATTACCCACTGTCAGCTATATCAAAAAGGAACGCTTATAGCAGGGCGATAAACCAGTGCATGGAGTTGAAGGAGGGGGAATGATCCAGATAATCAACATAGGCGGTAATCCGCTTGGCGTATGCCGGTACTCTCTCAGGATCAACAACCAGGAGCTATGCCAGTTTGAGCATGACCGGACAAAAGGGTTGTCGCAATGTTTAAGGGATACGGCAGATGCTTACGAGCAGACGAAATGGCTCGAAGCGCAGAAGGTCATGGAGGGGGAATGAACGCTAAGGAACACGCATGGATCGAGCGCCTTGCAATCGCCACGAAGCGGGACCGGGGAAAGCTGACCCCGTTTGAAAAGAAATTCTGCGATGCCTTCTTCCCCCAGGCGAACGCAAACGGCAAGATGATGAAGGGCCTTTGTAAACGTGCGGGAATCCATCACTATGGTTTCCATGCATTAAGGCACTTCATGGCTTCGTATCTGGCAGATCGTGAACGGGTTGGAACTCAGGCCGTGTCAAAATTATTGAGGCATAAAAATCTGAGGACCACGGAAATTTATCTGCATAGTCTGGATGAAATTCAAAGGTCGGCCATGACCAAAATCGAGGGCAAATTTACATCAAATTTAGAAAAAGCTCTCACAGCACCCGCTCACACAAAGAAAAAAGGAGCTACGGAAAATCCATAACCCCTTGATTTTACTGGTCGGGGCGGAGGGATTTGAACCCCCTACATCCTGCTCCCAAAGCCAGACGTCTATTAAATAACCCCTTATAATCCGCTATTTTAGAGCATCACCTTTGCGGTTTATTGCATATTTTCCGCTACCGAAACATCAAATCCGCCACCAAATCCGCCACCACTTATCCCCGTCTCTCTTTGCGTTCCTGGCAGTCGATGCATCTGACCGTCCCGGGTCTTGCCTGTAGTCGTTCTCGCGGTATCGGTTCTCCACAGTCGACACATTCCCGATAGGCAGGGACGGGAATATCGAGTGGTTTCATTGCTATGTTCTGGAGTATCCGAGTCCGGGTCTGCTCCTGGTACATCATGGCGAAATCCTGAGCTTGATCGATGGCGTCTCCCATGTGCTATTTCCCCACTGCGATCGATATTCTGTCACCGAACCACGAGGAGACGATTATTTCACATGAGTATCGGACCCCGTCGATCGTGTCCGTCATACTCGGATCCGGTTTGTATCCGTTCAGAGCCATGAGGACCATTCCTCCAAGGACAATCCCGGCGCCGAGCGTGCCCATCGGGCGGATGACGGCTCGCAGATCAACAACCCACTGCGAGGGGTTCCCGGTGATGTCTCTCTTGAAATATTCTACCTGGGCCTTCAACCATTCGGTGACGGCCGAAACATACCCGGGCAATACGTCCGGTTTGGTTGTGGCCAGGGTGGACATTGTGGCTTCAGGTGTGTCCTGGTTTTGCTTGAGCCACTTCTTTTTGATAAAATCGACAACCGGTGGCGCCAATAAGCTGACAATAGCGATAATTGCATCTAGTCCCATTTTTCATGCTCCTTTCGTTACGATATTCCATGCATCATTAAAGAATCTGTCCCAGGTTTCCCGATGCGGTCTTCCTGGTCGCCATGCCTCGATATACTGTCGCCATCCTTCGTCCGGATCGCCTTGTTGCGGGAGTTTATCAGGTAATGTCCAGAGCAGGAGACGTGCAAATGCACAGGCGAGGGCATCATTATAGGTAATGGCCGCATAGCAATCATCCTCGGTGGGTCTGATTCGCATCTTGAGGCATATCTCTTTCGCCGTTTGCATTGTCTCTGGATGCGTTAACACGGCACGGACCCCTCCTCCCCTTTCGAACTGCCAGAATCCACGGGCAGGTCCATTGATCTGTGCTCGATGCGAGAAGCGGCTTTCCTGCATCCCGATTGCGATCAGCATGGCCCTTGCTTCTTTGCTGTCCATGATCGGATCGAGAAGCACAAGTCCGGAATTCATAAAAAGGTCAATCATGGTGCCTCCTACAGAAGTTTAATCCCGAGGGCTGCGGCGATTCCTCCGATGATTCCCCCGAAAAAAGATGCGCATTTATCCCACAAAGGACGACATTCGAGTTTCTTCAGTCGTTCATCCATATTCTTCAGGGTTTCGAAGATGATCCAGTTCTGTCGTTCCGGTGCAATGTTAGCCCAATCTTTTTCGGTGATCGTCAAGAATCCATTCCCCATTGTCGCGCCCTCCCCATCAGGTGAATAAATAGCTTTAGGATATGGCTTTTCCGTACATATATCCCCGGAACGTCGTCTGGTCGGCGTCGGCGTTGGTGATCTTGATCCGGGCGTATTTCAAATAGATGGCTTGGTCGATTTCCTTAGCTGTTCCTCCGGTTACGGATATGCTGGTGGAATGGTCAATGTCGACCCCGTTGTGAGACTGTTGGACAACAACGGTGCAGTTCCCGCTGCTCGTGATGGATCCACAGACCTTGGAGAAACAACTGACATCATGCCAGGAGCCGTAGACGACCTGATTCAGTTTGATGGTTTCGCCGGCGTCGTCAGCGGTGATGGCCGATGTGGTTGTGATTTTGTTGTCCGCTACCGTGGCGATGGTGTGTTCTACGTTATTCGCTGCCTCAGAGGATGCGGCGCACAAGAAGATGTCGCCCTCACTCCATCCTGTTCCGATGCCAGATGCGGCGAGCGAGTTGTCTGCCTCGGCAAAGGTGACGTCCGTTCCGGTGAAATACTGAAGCAGTTCCTTGAATTCCTCTAAAAAGAATAGGTTCTTTGTTTCCATGGCCGTCCCTCCTGGGTTTAAATAAAAAAGCCCCACCGTGACGTGCGAACGTCTTCGATGGGGCACTTGTGTGCGTTATCGGTGGTTCCCCTGGATGTGGCCTAAGCGTGACCTAGGGGCCTATGTTTTATCTGCGTTCCGCGGCTCTCTGTTTCCGCAGTTCCTCCTCACGGTTTGCGATCCGGAAGGGTTCCTTCATGGCCGGGTAGGGAATTCCGACCGTCATGGCGACGAAGTT
>JALOAP010000413.1 GCA_023228745.1 Dehalococcoidia bacterium
GCTCCGCCGCGGCCCGCAGGAGCATGCCGGGGAGTGGCTTCCGGCAATCGCAGGACTGGCGGTATGCGGCACCGACACCGCTGGGGTGGTGTGGGCAGTAGTAGAAGCCGTCGAGGTAAACCTGATGGGCCTCCAGCAGGTGGCACAGACGTCGCGCCACACCCTCCAAGGCGGTTTCGTCGAAGTAGCCGCGGGCAACGCCGGACTGGTTCGAGACGACGACGAGGCGGTAACCCGCTTGCTGAAGCTGGCGTAGCCCGGCGACTGCTCCCGGCGAGAGTGTCATGCGCCCCGGGTCGACGTTGTAGGGCACGTCGTGGATGAGCGTCCCATCCTTGTCGAGGAAGATCGCGGCGTCCACTCAGGGCCACGAGCTTTCGCGGATGGGGAGGACGGTCACTTCCGGGATGACCGTACCCGGGGG
Source organism: Dehalococcoidia bacterium (assembly GCA_023228745.1). Lineage (GTDB taxonomy): Bacteria > Chloroflexota > Dehalococcoidia > Tepidiformales > Tepidiformaceae > JALOAP01. The sequence goes on from JALOAP010000413.1 coordinate 425, forward strand.
CTGGAGGAGGACGAAACGGATCGTCTCAGCGACGTTTCGGGGGTCCTGGAGCGTTGTTTCGTCGATATCCGGGAAGCGGTCCAGGAGGAACGGCGTGCGCATCCCCCCGGCGATGACGGCGGTCACACCAATGTTGTAGTCCCGTCCCTCGACGTGCAGGGCGTGGCTGAGGCCGAGGAGGCCCCACTTGCTCGCGTGATAGGCCGAGGCATTAACCCATGCCCGCTTCGCAGCGGTGGAGACGATGTTGACGATCTGCCCGCCGCCCTGCTGCTTCATGCGCGCGAAGGCTGCACGAGAGAGGAGAAACGGCCCCCGCAGGTTCGTATCGAGCACACGATCGACCTCGTCGACGGAGAGTTCGTCCACGGGCAGGGTGACGTCCGTGCCTGCATTGTTAATGAGGATATCGAGGCGCCCGAAGGCGTCGATAGCGGCAGCCACGACGGCTTCGACCTGTGCTTCATTGCGGACGTCGAGCGCGAGGGCGAGATGGGCGCCCCTGTCGACGGCGAGGCGATCGGCCACACGCGTCGCGCCTTCGAGGCGAAGATCGGTGATGACGACGGTGGCCCCGGTGCCGGCAAGCATCTCGCTTGTCGCCTCACCAAGCCCGCTTCCGCCACCTGTCACGAGGGCGACCTTCCCGGCGAAGGGGGTTGCCGTGGCGCCGGTCCGTTGTGCGTGTTCGAGCGCAGTCAAGCAACTTCCTCTTTCGGTAGGGTGCTGGTACGGCGGCGCGACGGACGGCGGCCGTGGCCATTGGATGCCGCCCTCGCCACACGAATATGGGCGAGACGGCGTTCGACGAGGTCGCAGATGAGGTGGACCAGGACGATCTGGACCTCCTGGACGTGCTGGGTATCGGACGAGGGGACGACGAGGGGGATGTCGGCGAACGGTAAACAGTCGCCCCCGCTGCCGCCAAGGATGCCAACGGTGCGGATGCCCCGGGCGCGGGCAGCCTCGAAGGCGCGGAGGAGGTTGGGTGACTTGCCGCTCGTGCTGATGCCGACGAGGACATCGCCGGGGTTGCCGAGCGCTTCGACCTGCCGCGCGAAGACGCTTTCGTAGCCCGTATCGTTCGACCAGGCGGTGAGGAAGGTACTATCGGCCGTGAGGGCGATAGCGGGGAGACCGGGACGGTCGGCCTTGAAGCGGCCCACGAACTCGCAGGCGAAGTGCTGCGCGTCGGCGGCGCTTCCGCCGTTCCCGCAGATGAGGAGCTTGCCACCGCGGGCGAACGTATTTGCAAGCGCCTGGGCCGCCTCAAGCAGTGGCGTGCGGAGGGCATGCCGGGATTCGTCCAGGGCTGTGATGGTGTCGCGGAAGGCGTCGTCGATGACTGCCAGTTCGTGGCCGAGGTCGCGACTTACGCGTTCGCGCCCTGCGAGCACCTCTTCATAGAGCGCGGCGACAGCGTTGCCAACCTGGCGCCAGGTGAAAATGTCGTGCACACGGCGGATGCCCTGGCAACCGAGCGACGTCAATAGCTCCGGGTGGCGGTGAAGATGGAGCAGCCGCTCCGCGAGGGCGTCAGGATCCCGGGGCGGGAGAAGATAGCCCGTCTCGCCATCGCGGACTGTGAACTTGATGCCACCCACGTTCGAGCCAATGACGGGGGTGCCACAAGCCATCGCTTCAAGCGGCGTGATACCAAAGGGCTCGTACCAGGGGAGGGTGACGAACACATCGGCGGCGCTGTAGTAGGTCTTGAGTTGCTCGCGGCCCTTGCGCCCCGCGAATAGCACGCGGTCGGCAACGCCACACTGTTCGGCAATCGCCGCCAGGCGGCCGATTTCCGGTGTCGCTTCGGGATTGGGATCGTCGCTGTCGCCACCCACGAGGACCAGGCGGGCGGGCGCGGGATCGCGGGCGACCATCCTTGCGAAGCCCCGGATGGTGGTCTCGACGCCCTTCCGCGGGACCATTCGTGTGACCTGGAGGATGATGCGTTCGCCGGTCGGGAGGTCGAGCCGTGCGCGCGCGACCGGCTTCGCCACCGGCCAAAACTCTTCGCTATCGAACCCGCAGGGAATGATGGAGAGCTTCGCCGGGTCCGCCCGGTAGAGGACGATGAGGTCCTCCTGCTCTTGCGGGCACTCGGCAATGATCCGATCGGCTTCAGCGATGATGCGTTCTTCAACCGCGAAGCGCTCGCCGGGGAAGCCGTCGGCCTCTCCCTGGTGCAGTCGGCGGACGCGGCCGAGGGCGTGGAACGTGACCACAAAGGGGATGCCGAGATCCTGCTTCAGGTCAGCAGCGACCAGACCCGACATCCAGAAATTCGCATGGATGAGGTCGTAGGGCTGACGCTCCGCCTGCATGAACCGTCGCATCCAGTCCGTGAACGCGGGGATGTGCTGGTAGAGATCCTCCTTGCGTACGAAGGCCGCGGGCCCTGCAGGTACATGGACGACGCGGATGCCGGGCTCCCAGCGGAACACTTCTGGCTGTTCGGGCCGGGCACGACGGGTGAACACGTCCACGAGAAAGCCCGCGTGCGCGAGGTGGCGGGCGAGCTGGGCGACGTAGACGTTCTGTCCGCCGGCGTCGACGCCGCCGAGCAGGTCGAGCGGCGAGGCGTGTTCTGATACCAGGGCGAGCTTTCGTTTCACCGGGCACCTCCGCTGACGGCGCCCGCCAGGACCGGCGGCGACCGGCCGATGACGCGGGTGAAGGCGTCCTCCCAGTCGCGAGCGAAGCGCTGGATATTGAAGCGTTCGAGTGCGTCGCGGCGCGCACATTCCCCGAGCCTGCGCGCTTCAGCGGGGTCTTCGAGCAGCGTGCGCATCGCTTCGACCAGCCGATCGAGCCGCGTATCGAGGTAGCCGGATTCGCCATTCCGGACGACGGTGACCATCTCGGTCGTAGCCAGGCCGATGATCGGGAGACCAGCCGTCATCGCTTCGCACACGGCCAGCCCAAGGCTGGTGTAACGAATGGGGTTGAAGAAGAAGCGGTAGCGGCCGATGAAGGCAGGAAGCTGGCCGTGTGGGACTTCGCCGAGGCCGCCTGCTTCCGCAGCGCCGATGCCGACCAGATCGACGGGGAGCCGAA
>JALOAP010000414.1 GCA_023228745.1 Dehalococcoidia bacterium
GCGTTGGTGCAGGGAACGGACACGACGGGAGCTTTCCAGAATTCCTACCTCGTCAGCCTCATCAACCGGGCGCAAAATTTCCTGTGGTCGCTCCTCTTCAAGCAGATGCCGGAGCTGTTCCAGACGAGCGCGAGCCTCGCCTTCACGTCTTCCCTGGCGACGCTGCCATGGGACTGCTTCAAGGTGTTGGAAATCCTCGACGCCGACGGCATCCCCATGACGCGGATCGATTACAAGGAGCGCCACGTCGCCAATTACACGGGCAGCAAGTATCTTTATGACCGCTACGGCCAGACCATCCGGATCGATCAGGACGGCGTGAGCGAGACGGGCACGCTGCACTACTACAAGCGGCCGCGCGAGCTGACCATGGGGGCGTCATCGGACGGCGGGGCGCTGAGCCTGACGCTGGCGACGGCGGCCAAGCCGATCGCCGACTACTACAACGGCATGACGATCGAGAACGTGACGGACGTTTGGGTTGACGTCATTGCCGATTATTCGGCGGCGCGGGCGGCAACCTTGACCTCGCAGACCGGCGCGGCCTCTAAGTATTACGGCATTGTCTCGGAGCTGCCGGAAGAGTTTCACCGTCTCATCGAAGAGAAGGCCGTTCTCGATTTGAAGCGCCATCCCAAGGCGCCGGTCAAATTGACTCAGCTGGACCTCGATATGTTCAATGACAATCTGAGCGCGGCCCTGTCGGCCTTTGCCGGGACGTTCACGGGCGACGCCAACCTGGACGAGATATTTAACGATTTCGAACCGATCAGGTGAGACATGGAGCAAGGCGACCACATAGCTTTGATCAAAGGCCTCGACTACATCCCCTATGCCGGGGGCATGGATATCGTCCGTGAAATCTACCAGCTGCCCCTTGGCGGCTTTTCGAACATCACGAACATGCGGCCGCTGCGGCCGGGCTTCACGAAGCGCTACGGGTGCGCGAAGCTCAACACGACGGCGGACGGGACGAACAAAGTGGTTTCGCTCTACGGCTTTTCGAAGGGCAAGCAGAGCGAAATAAGATTCTTCGCGCAGATGAGCGACGGCGATGTCCTGGAAGCCACGGTTAACCCTCCCACGGTGGGAACGACGTTCGGCTCCTCCGTCTACAATACGACGGACACGGGGGGCATGCTGCCGGCCTCCTGGGCCATGATCAACGATCACGGTCTTTACTGCGACGGGACGGGCTACCCGAAAATATTCAGCGGCAATAACGAGTATGTCTCCGGCTTCATCGTCTACAAGGGGGCGGCGGCGATTCCGGACATCCCGCAAATCGGCGAAGACTATTCCCTTGATGTGTCAGACGGAGAGACAACGACGTGCGCCGTTCTGGATTCCCTGGGCGTCTTGACGGACTACGACGCCATTTTCATACGGACGCTCACGCCGGCCAACGTCCTGACGTGGACCATCGGCAAGGCCAACGGCGCGGCGGCCGTCGCGCAAATGCACTACTGGAACGGGTCCGCCTGGACGGCGGTTTCTGGCTTCACGGACAACACGGCTGCCGGCGGCGCAACACTAGCGACGACCGGTGCCACGATGACCTGGACCATGCCTACCGATCAGGTTCCGAAATTCCTCTTCGGCGCAAATGGGTACTGGATTCGGCTATCACTGGCTTCCGGCGCCCTCGATGCCGAAGTTGAAGTTACTTCCGTCACGTACAATTCCAACTGGCAGACGATACAGAATCTATGGGACGGCGTGCCTCTCGACGCCATCGAGGCCTACGTCTACAAGGGGGCTTCGGCTACGTACGAATATTATTCCCCGGAAAGCATCGCCGCGGGCGGTCTCACGTCGGCGGACAAGGTTTACTTCAATTCCGTCGATGAATCGATCGCCGTCTACATCTCCGTGAACCAAATCCCCAACGAAACGGCCTCCACAACGATGACCTTCAAATACTGGAACGGTTCGTCCTTTGCCTCGGTGAGCGTGAACGATCTGACTTCCGTGAGTTCTAAGTCTCTCGCCTCCGACGGCTGGGTCACGTTCGTGCGGCCGGCCGACGCTCAGCCCTCTATGTTCCAATCGTCGGAATACTTTACATATTGGTACGAGCTCAGCTTCAACCAAACCCTGACGGCGGACATGCTCCTTTCGATTCAGACCATGCCCTACTACTCCATGCAGGAATACGGGAAATGCTTCTCCCTGTCGTCTTTCAAGCAGCGGGCGGCTTATGCCTTCGAGAAGATCCCCGGCTACATCGCCATTTCGGCGGCGGCGGGTCCCATGGTCCTGAACGGCTCGGATTGCGCGATTCAGGACATCGGCGACGGGCGGGCCAACCGGGCTGTCTGCATGAAGAAGTTCTTCAACGAGCTTTTGGTGTGGCAGGAAGAGAAGGGCAAGGACGGCGGCTGCCTGACTTTGATTGAAGGCTACAGCCCGGCCACCTTCGGCAAGCGCGTCCTGTCGACGGTCCTGGGCACCTTCAGCGCGAAGAGCGCGACGGTCATCGAAAACGTGCCCTTCGAGACGGCCGACGGCCGCCATCTCAAGATCACGGCGGCTTTCTTCCTTTCGCGCTACGGCGTCTTTCAGACGGACGGGAAAAACGTGTGGATGATCTCGGGTCCCGTGCAGGACTATTTCGATCCCAAAAACGCCAGCTGCATCCGGCGGGGCTACGAAAAGGAACATTGGCTCGATTACGATTCGACGTATCAGGTTATCCGGATCGGCCTGGTGGCCGGCGCCACGGCCACGGTCCCGAATATCTTCCTGGTCTACGACATCCTGACGGGGGCATGGAGCTACGACATCCTGACGCAGCCCTTTTCCTGCCACGCGGAAGTGGAGGCGGCGACCGGTCAATTCCCCGTCCTGCAGGTGGCCGGTGGTTGCGCGGACGGGACGGTTTACCGGACAAACAGCGGGCAGAGCGACGTCGACACGGCTTTCGACGCCTCTGTAACCATGGAATTCGACGGCCAGGGGCACGATTTGTTTCTCGATGAAATCGTCATCCGGGTCAACGGGTCCTGCACACTGACGCCGTACGGCGACACGGTGGCGAAGGACGCTATCACTATCTCGGTTTAAGGGGGGGGCATGGAAAGAATCGGCATGAAGGACATCTTTGAGGCGTCCGTCGAAGTCAAACGAGTGCTGCAGAATTTTGTCAACGTCCGCACGGTATGGGATTTCGAGTGCTTCGGCAAAGACGGCAAGCTGAAATGGGCGGAGTACGACCGGCCGAACATCGTGACGAACGAAGGCCTCGATGCCCTGCTCAACATCATGTTTCACGCAGCGACGCAAATCACGACCTGGTACGTCGTCCCCGTCGAAACGGACACCGCGGCGGCGGACACCATGACCTACGCCGTTCCGGTCTTTACGGAATGCGAGGCCTACACGGAAGCGAACCGGCAGGCCTTCACCGCGGCGGCGGTGTCGAGCCAGTCCATCACGAACAGCGCCAACAAGGCGACGTTCACCATGAACGCGACGAAGAC
>JALOAP010000415.1 GCA_023228745.1 Dehalococcoidia bacterium
CAGGAAGCCGTCGGGCCGCTGCGCCGTTGCATGGACGCACCAGGCATAGGCTTGCTGAACGCAGGGCCAGAGCTCGCTGACCAGCGCCTCGTCGCCCGTCCAGCGCCAGTATGCATAGAGCGCCACGATAAACAGCGGCGTGACGTCGACGCTCCCGTAGTAGCGTCCAAACGGCACCTCGCCCGTGTTCGCAAGCTCCCCCCAGCGCAACTCGTGCGGGATCTTCCCGGGCTCTGAATCCCGTGCGGGCTCCATATCCGTTGCCTGGTAACGGGCCAAAATGCGCAACGCCGCGGCCAGCAGTTCCGGGCGAAAAGCGAGCAACTCCATCCCCGTAATAAGGCTGTCCCGGCCGAAGAGGCAGTCGAACCAGGGCGAACCAGCGGCGATGTACGGTGTGCCGGCGATGCGCCCCCCGAGCGCATGGAGGTCCAGTAACGACCGGTTGATCAGCGCATTCACGCGCTCGTCGTCGGTGACGATCTGCGTCGACTCCTCCAGAAAGGACCGTTGCCGGCGGCGGACCAGCGCGGCGGCCTCGTTGTAGCGGTACTCCCGAAAACCCCGTTCCGTCATCACGTTCAGCTCGAAGGTGATGAGCTCGCGGGGCTGGAGCGACAGCCGGAAGACTGCTCGCTTCGCCGTGAGCCGGTCCGGCTGGCGCCCGAAGCGCACGAGCGTCCGCCGTTCGAACCCGTCTCCCCCGAGGTACCGGTACGTGACAGACTGCTTCCCCACCTCCGCCTCCACCGGCGCCCGCTCCTGGACGCGCTGGAACCCACGGACCTCGAAGATGTCGTGAAAGTCCGCATCGAAGTCCAGCCGGAGTTCGGCATCCACCGCCTCGCGGCCGTAGTTCGAAATCACCAGCATCTCGGACAGGCCCTCGGTCAGGACGCGCTTGCGGCGCACGGTGAGCGTTTGCGCCGCGACCACCTGGCCAGTGGGCGCGAGGATAGTTGGATTGCAGAACACGGCGCTCAGGCCGTGCTCCACCTCCCGCGCGTCGAGCAGCATTGGCGATACGCCGCCGAACGAAAACCGCAACTGCGACAGGTACCGCGTGTCGTTCCGGTACAGCCCGCTCGCCGGTTCTGTATGCGCGTCGATGTCGCCCGTCGGCAGACAGACGAGCGACACCTCGCTCCACTTGAGCACGAGCAGATGCGTGATCGACCCGACGGGATGGGGCTCTTGCCCAACCGGGAGCCAGTCCTCAGCACGGGCATCCCCGGATGGAGGTGTCATCGGCCCAGGGGTTCCTCATGCCGTCCGGCTGGCTCTCCGACATCGCCCGGCTGGCCGAGCCCGGTCAGGCGGCGGTACAGCGCTTCGTGCTTCCGCACGGCCACCGGGGCAGAAAACAGCTCTCGCACCCGCTGACGACAGGCAGCGCGGCTAAGTTCATCGATAGTGGCCTCGGCCTCGACCGCCTCCTCGATCGTCTCGCAAATTCGGCCCGTGACCCCGTCCTCCACCACCTCGGGCACTGATCCGTTTCGAAACGCAATCACCGGTGTCCCGGTGGCCATCGATTCGATCATCACCAGCCCAAACGGCTCCGGCCACTGGATCGGGAACAGCGTCGCGCGAGCTTCCGAGTAGATCCGCCGGAGATCCTCCGGCGATGACTCGATAAATAGCTCATGCCGGACTTCCTGCAGTGCGGGCCGGACCACCATTTCGAAGTACTCCTGTTCAGCGACTTCGTTGATTTTCGCAGACAGGACAAGCAGCCGGTTGGTTCGTTTCGCAATCTCAATCGCAGGCAAAACCCCCTTCGCCGGTGACATCCGGCCAACGAACGCAAGGTACTCGCCGGCCTCCGCGCGAAATGGCCAGGTCGGCAGGTCCACGGCGTTCCAAATCACCGTCGCATCCACCCCCTCCGGCAGCGTCCCGCGCTGGTGCTCACTGATCGCTACGAAATGTGGGCCGAGTCCGGCCGCCCGGCGATAGTACGAATCACAGCCTGGCCGAACGTCGCTATGAATCGTGTGGACGACCGGGACATCGACCGCCGGCGCGGCAAGCAAGCCGAGTCGTGAGTGGTCGTGGATGATATCGAAGTCGCGCCACCGCGCCATCGCCTCCATCAGGTGCTCCGCTTCGAGCAGTGGGTCGCCGAGAAGCGCCGACGGAGGATGATCGAATGTCTCGACAAGGTTGGCGGAGGTCGACGAACCGCCCGCTGCGAACAACGTTACATCGTGTCCCAACTCCACCAGGCCCTCAACGAGGTAGCTCACCACACGTTCGATGCCCCCGTACCCCGTCGGGGGCACGCAAAACCACGGGGGCGCGACCATACCGATGCGCATTTGCTCTTCTCCATTGGACGTACGAGGTTCTAGGAAGAGTTATAGGGTGTACCCACGTGTCACATCCATGCACTGGAGGCCGCGCGCGGTGGGGCATCTATGAAATCGCAACCTGGCATATGGTCGCCACGCGCAATACACCAAAAAAGAGAGGTCCACGTGGGACCTCTCCGGCAATTGATTAGCGGGTTATCCCCTTTCAGCTCGCTCGGCCTGCCTGGTTCTGGTGGAGCCGCTGGGCGCGCCGAGGGACGTAGTCCGGGTCGAGCGGCACCTCCCAGAGGTTCCACTTCCCCTTCTCCCATTGCTCCTTGAAGATGCCCCACTGGCAGAATCGGAGCCTCCGGCGCTCTGCTAGCGCCCGCTGGACCTCCCATGGAAGTGTTTCCAACGGTGCAGCCGGGAGGGGTGGGCTCCCGCCGTAGTGCCCCTCGTGTGGCCGGAGTTCGCGGTTCAACTCACGCTGCATCGCCCAGATGACGAGCTTTACGTGTTCGTCAGGTACTGGTTCGATGCCACTGTCGACGCCCGGATAGTAATGCTTCGGGTTGTCCAGGGCGTTCAGGGCTTCCCGAATGTCCTCGTTGACCTCGTCCGCCAGGTCCTGGAGCGCCGGAGGCAAGTCCGGGTCGCGTGCCGACCATTGCGGATTCTCCGGCTTGCGGGTGAGCAGCGACCGCTGCTGCCCGAGCCGCAGGTCGAGGGACGAAAGCGCATCGCGCACCTGCCGGAATTCGGGCTCGCCTGTTACGAGCTCGAAGAGTTCGGCATAGGTGAGCGGCCTGCCGGGCACGATGAACGGTTGATGGGTGTCGCGCAGGGCTACGGCCCCGGTCGTTGGGTCCACGGTGTGGACGAGTGCAGCGAAGCAGCGCAGCCGCCGCCCGGGGCTCGCATCGACGCGGCTCGGGTCGAACGACCCAACCTCACGCCGTGCAAGCGGCACGAACGCCCCCTGCCCGCCTTGCGGCTGCTGCGCGTAGCTCGCGTCGAACCAGAGCCCCGCCATTGCTACGGCGCCACGTCCGGGGATGCGCCTTCGCGCCGCTGCTGTGGACAGATGCGCGCTGGGTCGGTGTAGCGCTCGGGCCACGGCGAAACCGTTGGGCTGGTGCCCGGGGTGACCGTCGGGGTAACGGTGGGATTTGCCATGGTCTAAC
>JALOAP010000008.1 GCA_023228745.1 Dehalococcoidia bacterium
ATTGGCGAAAAATACATTGATACTGTGATAGACCAACCCAACAAACACGGCAGGAAGGTGGCCAGGATGCGCGAGAATGCGATACAGAAGCCAAACCGGACAAGGACGGCGGGGGAAAAGCAAAACGCGCTACAGGGCCATCCAGATGGCTTTATCGCGTTATCGGACCTGAAATTAAACGACGGCCATCACGGCTTGCCGAAAAATCCGAGATTTATCCGCGACGAACGATTCCGCACCCTGTGCCAGTCTGTCCGCGACAACCCGGAATACATGCCAGCGCGTCCGATCATCGTAAACGAGGCGGGCGTGATACTGGGCGGCAACATGCGCTTCCGCGCGTGCCGAGAATTGGGCATGAAGGAAATCCCGGCGTCATGGGTTCAGCGGGTGATGGGGTGGCCGATTGAGAAGCAACGTAGGTTCATCCTGTTGGACAACAGGCAGGCAGGCGAGGACGATCTTGATATTCTTGGAAACGAATTCGCTCTTGAAGAGTTGATTGCCGCAGGCATTGAAATGCCGGAGGATGACGAGCTGGACCAAGAAGAACAGACCGAAGAAGCAAAAGAAGACCTGCGTCCTATTCACCGCTGTCACGTATTGATATCAATGACAGCCGATCAAGCGCTTGAGTTGCTACCAAGGATCGAAAGCGTTGTCAGAGGGCAAGACGTGGAGATATGCCATGCTGGGAACTGACAATAGCCTGCTAGATGCAAAGGTTCAGCTTCGCATTGACCATATGCCGAAAGGTGCATTCATCGTGCTGGATGCTTTTGGAGGTTACGGCAAGACATGGGAAGAAGTCGCGACGCGTACCGGAAGGAAAGACATCCACCGCATGGGCATAGACGCAGAGCAGCGGCCCGGATGCGTCCAGGGCGATAACCGTAAATGGTTGAAAGGCATAGACCTTTCCCGCTTCGACGTGATTGACCTCGATGCGTACGGAATACCATTTGATCAAATGGAAATTATATTCCGGCGCAAGTACACCGGCATCGTGTTCTTCACGTTCATTCAGTTGGTCATGGGTATGTGTCCTGCGAAACTACTGAAAACGGCAGGCGTAACCAAAGAGATGCGGCACAAATGTCCCACGCTATGGAGTCACGTTGGCTGGATGATCTGGCTTGATTGGCTGGCAAGCAACGGGGTAAAGCAGGTATACCATCGCAGCAAGTTCAGAAAACATTATGGATGCTTTGAAATATAACGGTTTCATTGGGGTTTTGGGCCGGAAATAAATCGAAGAAAAAACGAAAATACCTGTTGACGACGTAGCCGCTACGTGGTACATTATCTCCAGACAGTGAGAGCTTAACCAACTCACTGCGGAGGATGAAAAAATGAAGAGCGAGAAAATGGGAGCGGTGATCGGTGGGATGAAGCGGACAAAGCGTTTTTCCGGTTGCACATTCCAGCGCAATTCCCACGGATGCGGCAAATTCTCGGTGGACATCCACTGTGACAACACAGAGGAAAACCGGAAGCGTTTTCCGAGCGCAACGGTGGTGGGTGGGAGCAGCCTGTGGGTGGGAACTCGGGATTGGGAGGAATAATGTCCGACATCCCCAAACAGGTCAGCGAATACATGCGGGCTCTCCAGCGTAGGAGCGCTCGCTCCCGGTGGTCGGGCATGACGCCGGAGGATCGGACAGCCGCGATGCAGTCCATCCGCAAACACGGACGGAAGCGCCGGAAACCCAATAGGCACAACAAGGAGGAATGTTAATGAGTCTGATTTATGAACCAAAAGGCAAGGCCCGCGAATACAGCCCGCTGGCCCTGAACGTGTATAGCGGTGGATGCGATCATCAATGCACATACTGCTATTGTTCCGGCATCATGCGCGGGGGGTGGAGTGATGCGCCAAACCCCCGCAACCTGTTGGCGTTGACGAAAGAGGCGGCACAGGCAAGGCGACAAATCCTATTGTCGTTTATGTCGGACCCGTACTGCTCGGCAGAACGAACACACCGCAAGACGCGGGAGGCGCTGGGTGTGTTGCGCTCTTACGGTTGTTCGGTAGCCGTATTGACCAAGGGCGGCACGCGGTGCCTCGACGATCTTAACCTGTTCCACGGATGGCAGGATGGCCGGGTTAAGATTGGCGCAACGCTTACATTCAACTCGTCCGTGCATTCCCGCCAGTGGGAGCCTGGCGCGGCTGACCCCGGCGACCGCATAGACGCATTGCGTCAACTTCACGCGGCGGGCATCAAAACTTGGGCCAGCATCGAGCCGGTAATCATCCCGTCGGAATCGCTGGCGATCATCGAGGCAAGCTTGCCTTATGTGGACGCCTACAAGGTCGGAAGGTGGAACCATGACAAGCGATCGTCCGCTATAGATTGGTCAGAGTTCGGAAAATCATCCGTTGATATGATCCGAAGCGCCTGCAAACAATTGTACGTTAAGATTGATTTGCAGCCGTACTTCGAGCCGGGCTATTTGACGGCAGAGGAGATAAGTATGGAAACATTGACGTTACCAGACAGACAGCAAGAAAGGATTCTTGTTTAGTGGCAAGAATATCAGACGCAGATAGAGGCGCGGTTAGTCAGGCGGTAAAACACGCCCGCCTTGTCGATGCTTCCCGCAAACTGGCCCGCATCGTCAAGCACGTTGACCCGGACGCCAAGACGCGCGGGCAGAGAACGCGCCTTGAAAAATCCCTCACCGCATGGATGAAACACCACGGCGGCGAGGCGTTCGACCGGCCATTCAGCGACGATCACAAGCGGGTAATCGCCAAGATCGAGAAGGCGCTGAACGCGGGGGGGATGTTCGCAGTTGCGATGCCGCGCGGACACGGGAAGGCTCTTGCGCTCAACACTGAGATCCCAACGCCGACGGGTTGGGCTACAATGGGTGCGTTGCGCGTTGGGGATACCGTCTTTGATGAACACGGCAAACCCTGTCAAGTTATGGCTAAAAGCGAGGTATGGGAAAACCGTCCCGTCTATCTCGTCAACGCCAACAAGGAGAACGCTCCCGTCGTCGCTGACGCGTCGCATTTATGGCCCGCCTCATTGGATAGCCACAAAGGGCGGAACAGAATAAAAACGTTGTATTCAACCGAAGACATTTCGCGGCACAGACAGACGCGCGCACGCCTTCCAATGTCTGGACCGCTTGATTTGCCGGATGCACAATTGCCCGTCGCTCCGTATGTTTTGGGGGTGTGGCTTGGAGACGGGCATTCGGCAAGCGCTCGCATCACCCAGGGCGACCAAGACATGCACGAAATGAAAGCGAACATTGAGGCGGAAGGATACGAAACCAGACCGCAAAAGTGTAAAAACAATCTAGGAATAGGGAGCGGGCTGAGCAGGGGCCTCATTGATGCCGGAGTAATGAAGAACAAGCACATTCCTTCGCGTTATCTTCGCGCCAGCGCGCCGCAGCGGCTAGCCTTATTGCAAGGGTTGATAGACACCGACGGATATGTTGCACCCGCAGACGGTCAAATAGAATTCTGCACAACGTCTATTCGGCTTGCTGAAGGGGCGCTTGAGCTTGTGCGAAGCCTTGGGCGCAAGGCCACGATGGGGGTTGGGACTGCGTCCGCAAACGGAAAAGATTGCGGCAAAAAGTATCGAATATCATTTTACATGGCGAATGCGGCGAGACTGAAACGGAAAGCGGAGCGATGCCGAGACGCAAAAGTGATGACACGGCATTCGATTGATGCGCAACCGCATGGAACGGCTGACACGGTTTGCATTCAAGTATCGAGCAAGTCCGGGTGTTTCTTGGCCGGCAGGGCAATGTTGCCGACGCACAACAGCACCATCGTGAAATGGGCAACGCTTTATTGCATCCTGACCGGCCGACGGAAATATGTAATGGTCGTTGCCGCAACCGCAGAACTTGCCCAAGCGATAATCGAATTTTGCCGCCAGCAAATCACGGAAAGCGATTCGCTTTATGCGCATTATCCGCATGTATGCGAGTATGCCCGCAAGACAGACGGCAAGGCGATCAAGGCGAAGTACCAGTTGCGCGCCGACGGCAAAACATCCGGGATACAGTGGAGCAAAACCACGCTTGTATTGCCGGAAGTGGTAAACGCCGACGGCAAAGGCTATCCGTCAAACGGCGCAATCCTCGAGGGGCACGGCTTAACCGGGAACATACGCGGCAAATGGAGAGATACAAAAACAGGGGCGGTGTTGCGTCCCGATTTCGTTTTGCTCGACGATCCTCAAAGCCGAGAGTCCAGTGAGAGTGATTCGCAATGCGCAATGCGTGAGCGCATAGTTACGGGTGATATCCTGGGGCTTGCCGGTCTGCGGAAACGCATTGCTGTGGTAATGCCATGCACGGTTATCAGGCGTGGCGATTTGGCGTGGCGATTCCTCTCGCATGAGACACACCCCGAATGGCGCGGGGAAACATGCAAATTGGTCGACAAATGGCCCGCCGCGCAAGAAACTCTATGGGCCGAATATACGCGGATTTACCGAGAATCATCTTCCGCCGCCGCAACCGAATTTTACAAAGCGCATCGCTCGGAAATGGATGCAGGCGCTTGCGTGTCTTGGGAGCACCGGATTCGTAACGGAGAGTTGTCAGCGCTTCAAACGGCGGAAAATCTGCTGATTGAATCCGGCGAACAATTTTGGGCCGAATATCAAAACGACCCGAAGGATAAAGCGGGCGATATCGCGCCGTACGTGCTCTTGCCCGATATACTCTCTCGCAAGATTACCACCCGCAAAACATGGGAGCGGCCCGATTGGGTTACGCGAGTGTTCGCGTCAACTGACATAAACCCAAGCTATGCGCTATCGACTGTTGTCCTGGGCATGGGCGAATATCAATCCGCCGCTGTGCTTTGGTGGGGCGTTCACAAACTCAACATTCCCGTGCGTGATATTTCCGCTGCGGCATACGCGCAAGCATTGTTTCCGGAGATCGTGCTACACGGTCAAGCACTCGCCAATTCGCCGTGCCGTCCAGAAGTATGGGCGCTCGATGCGGGCGGAGCGCAATTCGACGCCGTGACTCCGTACTCTGACCGTATATCGAAGGCTTGCGGACTAACCGTTATCGCCTTTACCGGGCGTGACGGGAAACGCTACCGGCCCGGAGGCCAAAGCACGATTAAGAGCCAGGTCCGAGAGCAGTGTCACGGCTGCGCAACCGTCAAAGGTGGAAGCCGATTCCGGTGGGTGGCGTGGAACTCGTGTTATTGGGGCGAAGTCGCGCAACGCGCATGGCTAGGCGCAGTTGGCGCTCCCGGCGGAATTACCTTGCCCGCAGGCAACAATAACGAACTTATCTCGCAGGTATGCAACATGCGCTTGATGGGTAAGGGCGAGATCGGCGGGCAAACAATTTGGAATTGGCATTCTTTGCCCGGCAAGCATGATTTCCATGACGCCATAGCACAAGGCTACGCGCTGGCGGCGTTCTGCGGAATCGGGACGGGTGGAGCGCTACAGGCACAAGCAGCAGCTAAATGGAGGATTCGGCATGTCGAAATTTAAGACATCGTCCAAAAAAACAAACACAACGAGGCAGTATATACAGGCACCGGTTGTGCATGATCCCGGCTACCCTTGCCCGCATTGCGGGGAACGCTACGGACACCACAAGGCGCAACGCTACCCGCAAGGACGGCAACGCATGATATGCGGCAAATGCAGATTGCCGTTCGTGGTATGGCGGGAGGATAAGAATAAAAAGGCGTAGACCAATATCGGAGTAATTCAGAGGGGGCTTTTTTGTTAATTTTTTACAATTTGGCGAGTCCTGCCTATTGACAACTGCATGATTTCCTGAAACGGTATCGCAAGAAAACAACCGGGCAGTGTCACCGGCCAGTGACATCGCCTAAAGCGGACGGAAAGCGGCTTGTAGGAGCCTACATCTCTTACGAGCCGCTTTTTTGTTTGCCCGGTTGATCGAGGGAAAAAATATGGCGCTGACACTTGCGGTGGTAGAATCGGCAATCGAATCGCTTATTTCCGGAAGTCAGGCTTTTTCCGTTGGAGGTTTGTCTTACACAAAGGCGTCGTTGCCCGCGTTATGGGAAGCGCGAAGCATCCTCAAGGCCGAAGAAGATCGAAGCACACGTCCGACTGTTCGTGCGTTTAATTTCGGCGCGTCCGCATACGGTGATACGTCCGGGACCGAAGGTGACATCCAGTTGACAAGTACGGTGACATCGTGAGGTTAGGGAAATTTCATTTCGGATATAACGCAGTCGAAGACAAACAGAGACGACAATCTCCTCAGACTCGTGTTCGTCATGAATCCGATATTCTGACCAAAACCAAGCGGACGAAGCTCCTTGCGACCGCGCAAGACCAAGCGCGGAATCATGCGCTTGTTGCCTGGATGGTAAGAAAACATCTGGATTACGTGAGCAAATTTCACATAAGTTTCCGGACCGGCAAAACGGACCTCGATACGTTAGTTAATCGTATTTTTCGATGGCACGGCAAGCCCGGCAATTTGGACTTCGGGGGTCGGTTTGGGCGGGATGAATTGTTCCGTCTGTTTGAGATGGAAAAAGTTCTGTGCGGTGACGCGGCCTTGCTAAAACTTGACGACCTGAAATTGCAGGCGATTGAATCGGATTTGATAGCCAAAGGCGAGAATGCTCCCGACAACGTCAACGATAGCGGACTGGTCGTCGACAGATACGGCAGGGTGGAAAAATATGCGCTGTGCAAGCGTCCGGCAATCGGAAGTAATCCGATTCATGAACGTTTGGCAGAGCGAGATGAGATTATTTTTGACGCTTACTGGACGCGGTTCTCTTCACAGTTTCGTGGCGTATCGCCGCTGTCCGTGGCAATTAACACCGTGCAGGACATTCACGAGGCGTTCGAGTTCAACTTGATTAAGGCCAAGATGCATGCGCTTTTTGGCGTTGCCGTTTTCCGAGACGCAAACGGCTCTAATGGAAATTTTGGCGGCGCGGCTGGAGCAACAAGAGAAACCACATCGGCGACATCTACGGCTACAGGCACATCGTTCGACTTGAATCCCCGCGCCGTTAATTTGATTGACCTAAATTCTGGTGACGATGTGAAAATCTTGGAAAGCGGCACACCTTCAACTCAATTCGTCGAAGCGTCATATTTATTCATTCAAATCGCCATGCTTGCGCTTGACATCCCCGTAACCTCATTCGATTCGCGCCGATCTTCATTTGCCGCTCGAATCGCCGACCTTAACGAGTATGAGGTTAGCGTTGATTACAAGCGGACGAAAAACCGCTACGTCAGGCAGGCATATTCCGACTGGGTGCTTGAGGAAATCTGGAATGACGCTTCCACTCCGTGGCCGCTGAAATCCGTTGCCGCGCGAAACGGTATGCAACTGCGTGACGTGCAAGAGGAAATTGAATGGATTCCCAGCGGTAGCCCTTGGCTGGATAAGTACAGCCAACTACAGGGCGATCAACTCGGCATCGACATTTATCTCGACAACCCGATAGACGCCGCCCGTCGGCGCGGATCGGACGTGTTCGCCAACATTGACAAAATTGCTCAGGTGCGGAAGTACGCCGAGGCCGCAGGTGTGCCGCCTCCAGTTCAAAGCGGGGCCACGCCCGCGGCGACTGATGATGAACCTGAGCTTCCGGAAAATGATGCCGGCAAAGAAGGCAAGAAGGAGAACGAGGAATGACCCATGAACCGAAAGACTTTTCACGCATCCCAGCATCCGCCTGTACGCTCATCGTCGGAGAGTTTGAGCTTGGCGATAACGGCGAAAAAGCCAAGACCGCGCCAGTACGTCTCGTTGCGCGAAGCGGAAAGCCGATTGAACATTGGTTCTGGGGCCGGATTGTGCATGACCTGGCCGGAATGCACCTGCATAAATCCCGTATCCCCATTGACTACGTGCATGACAGCAAAGAAGTTGTCGGATATCTGAACCGATTTGATATTCAGAGCGGAGACCTTGTTACCAGCGGGGCGCTTGTGCCGTACAAGGACACCGACCGGGCGACAGAGATAATTTACAAGCACGGGCAAGGCGTACCGTATGAGGCAAGCATCAATTTCGGTGGAGACGGAATCAAGATCGAGGAAGTGCCTGAAGGATTTGTATCACAGGTGAACGGATTTACCTTTGAGGGGCCGGGCTTGATCGTGCGCGAATGGCCGCTCAGGGGCGTGGCAATTTGTCCGTATGGCGCGGACATGCACACGGAGAGCGCGGTGCTTTCCAGTGCAAAACAGTATGCGGCGACGGTATTCCGGTCGCCCGAAACCGCAGCGAAGGAGACTGACAAAATGAAGCAAGAAAGTCCCGTCGAAGTTGCGGCCCCGGCCGAGAAGCCCGTGGTCGCGGAAGCGCAGAAGATCGAGACGCCCGTTGAAACCACAAAGGCGGAGGGTTCGCCCGTTGCGACACCCGTTGAAGCCGTACAGGCAGAGGGCGAGAAATCGGCGTCAGATCAGGAAGAGTCGGAGCCAAAAGCGGAAGTTAAAGAGGATCAAAAGCCGGAATTGAGCCGTAATGAGTTTTTGCAAATCGTCGATGAGTTCGGCGCGGAAATTGCCGCGCAGATCGTCAGGGATGGCGGAAGCTACATATCGGCGTTGAAATTGGCGTATTCCAAGCGCGGCGAAAAACTCACTGCATTGGAAAAACAGTGCTCCGAAATGAAATCCGCAAAAGTTGGTATGCCGGTTCCTGTGGTAGATGCGAGCAAACAAGAGAAATCACTCCTGTTCAAGACAGGGAAATAAACACAAAAAAAGGAAAATAGTCATGGATGAATCTTACAACACCCTTGATGGACTTGTGCAGTTTAACGACAAGAACCTGGCTGACTTGCAAGTAACCGATTTGCTGGACGACGCGCCTTTGCTGAAGATTTTGTATGCTATGCCCGCGTCAAACGGGACTTTGCACAAATATCTGAAGCAAACGACCGCATCGTCCGCTGCGTTTCGTGCCGCGCTTGCCGGTGTAGCAAAGACCGCGAGTGCTGACACGCTTGTGACCGACACCCTGAAAATCCTTGATGGCTCGTTCGATACGGACGTTGCCCTCGCGGATGCGTACAAGGGCGGGCGCGATGCGTGGCTTCAGCTTGAGCTGATCCGAACGATGAAGCAGGTGTTTGCGGTTGCCGAAAAGCAGGTGTTCTACGGGACCGGGGCCGATGCATCCGGTTTCGCTGGCCTGATCGACAACGCGCAGCTCGATGCGCTGGCGGATGGTATGGTGGTCAATGCTGGCGGCAGCAATGTCAGCACGCAGACCTCCTGTTTTGTTTTGCGCCACGGCGCGAACGATTGCGCGTTCATCTTGGGCAATGACGGCAAGATCGTCGTGGAAGATGAGCCTGTCATCATCCAGAAGACAGCCGACAGCACGGCGTTGGATGCGGCTCAGTTCTATCCGGCGCTCTATGTGCCGGTGACGGGCTACTGCGGGTTCCAGATCGGCAGCGCGTACAGCGCGGCTCGTATCTGCAACATCGAGTGCAACGACCTGACCAGCACTTCGGCGTTTACGGATGACCACATCTACGGCGCGTTGTCGAAGTTCCCGGCGGGCAGGCAGCCGAACGTGGTTGCAATGAACCGCAACGCCCTGCGCCTGCTCCGGCAGTCTCGCACGGCGACGAACGCGACCGGCGCCCCGGCTCCGCGCCCCGTGGAGGTTGAGGGGATTCCGATTGTTGTAACCGATCAAATTCTGAGCACGGAAGCGGTAGTATCGTAGTGAAAAACGAGTGAGGCCGGGGACCGCTCCGGCCTTACTACAACACAAAAAACAAACGACGCAAACCGGGAGAAAAAGAAAAATGAAAAAAACGAATGTATCGCTGACCGTGCTGCTGGTTTGCGGCGCGGTTTTTGCGGCGCAAGACTCGACTTTGACGGAGAGGGAATTGCGCGACCCAAAAAAGTTAGAGCCATGGCTTGAAGCCAATGCTGCCGACGCGGAATCGCGGTTAGCTGCAATCGAAGGCGGTACAGCAACAGTAACATTGCCGACGGATTGTTTGATTGTCGGCAACGATGATAGCAACGAAACGGCGATGATTGTTGTCGGGGATGTAACGCTTTCGCAAGATGGGGCAACGGCGACTATGGCGATTGCATCGGATATAATTATCAACGCCGACATCAACACATCCGCCGCGATTGCGCGGAGCAAACTTGCTGCGGGGACGGCGGATCATGTCGTTATTAACGCACCGGCTACCGGAGCTTTTTCGAGCGAAGCACAACTTGCTGTTACGCGGGGCGGCACGGCGAAAAGTACACTCACAACCAATGCGTTGCTTTTGGGTATGGGGACTGCGCCTATCGGCGTGGTGGCAGTGGGGACAGATAATCAAGTCCTGCTCGGCAATACTAGCGCGGCTCCGAGTTTCGGTGCGTTAACCGATGCTTGCGTTCCGGACTCAATTACGGTTTCCAACTACTACACCAAGAGCGAGTCTGCTGCGGCATACGCTACTGCGGCTCAAGGCGTGTCGGCAACAAATGCCGAGACGAAGGTAACAACCGGTGCTGATCCTGGGCATACGCATACCGCTTATCAAACGGCAGATGCTGATCTGACATCATTGGCAGCCGGGAATGGCGCATCATTGGCGAGCAATGTAACGGCTACGGCACTCAGCGCCGATATTGTAGGGACGAACGAAATGGCCGACGCGGATCATGGAGATGTATCATGGTCAAGCGGTGTTGCGACCGTAGATAATGTTGTCGCCGCAAACATTAGCGGAAATATCGCCGCCGCGCAGGTCACGAACCTGGTGGGCGTTACAGTGCAGGGCTACGACGCGGACCTGGACGACCTGGCTGACGGGTCGCTGACGGCCAGCAAGGTGGCGAGCGGCTACGACGCAGCTGGGCTGACCGGGAACGCGCCTATCGCGGTGCTGACCAACGCAGTCACCGGACTTGCCGGAGCGGAAACGACCAATGATGTGTTGGTGGCAGGTGGCGGCACTAACCGTTATATCTTTGTTACGTTCGGCGACAAGTTGGTAGTGAAGTCTATATCCGGACTGTGAAAAATGAGGTAACGCAAGTCGCCGAAAAAGCATGTATTCGCATATCGGCGACTTGCGTCCAAACATGACAATCAGCGCGGAAATACAAACAGCACTTACGACGTTGCTGACGGCAAATCCAGATTTCGCTGTTTCTGTGTCCGTGCAGATCGCGGGAGAAGATGCTTTTGTTGTTTCGTCTTGGCGTGATGGGGCTACAGATGGCTTTGCGGCGGTGGATTCCGAGCTTGCTCCTTCATTAATTCAGTCTTTGTTCTGTGTGTCTATTACCGGCAAAAATACCAATGACTTAATCGGTGCGAAAGCAACATACGACGATGTAACGCGCCGGATTGTAAGGGTCGAGTCTTTGCCCGGGAATAGCGTGTGGCGACTGTACTGCGAAGCCGAAGAAAGGGCCACATGATTGACGTGAACATGAAAGTCGACCCTATGTCGGAAGTTCGGTTCATGCGAGAGATGCATCGGCGCGCCGCAATTTTGGCGCGTGGACAAAAGGGCATCGTTGAAATTGCCGCCGTCAAATTGGTGACATCGCTTCGCGCCGGAACGGTGCAAAGTCCTAAGCGTCGAGTTGTCCTTGAAAACCCTAACTATCAACAAGCGATGGAAGCGTTGAAGCAGGGCCGGAAGCGCAGCCCCAAAGGGGCGAAAGCCTCGCTAACGGCTGGTGGCACCTGGCCGTGGGCAGCCAGAATGGATTATCGCGTCGGACTGAAAAACTCTATCCCCCTCTCCGGTGGCGGGAGTCTTATGCCGTTGATTGGCGCGAAAAAAAAGGGTGATGCTAATCGGCATTATCTGGCGCAGATAACGCGACAAGGTTTAGCGCGGCGGTCGTGGACGTGGATGCTTAAAGGCGTCAGCAAACTATCGGACATCAAAATGGGCGATCCGATGCCTACATCTGTCGCGTCGGGCAAGACTACCATGAAAACGCAAGGGCCGGAAACGATTGCCGAATGGGTTGGAGTAAACCGCCTGCACTATATGCGGGCGGCTCTCAAGCGGTCGATAGGTTCTTCGATACATGCGGCATCCACCTTGTTGAGTAAAGAAACCGAAAGAGAAATTGCCAAGTTGACCCATGACGCCGGATATTGAAAAACAAGTTGAGACGGGCATCCGCTCCGCGTTACGCTCCGCGCTTGACGCGGCGGAGCGACCGGCCGTGCCTATCCATGCATTTTGGCTGAAAGCCGAGGAAATGCCGGAAGAATCCCCTGCAATGATTCCGGGGATATTCGTGCGATGCGCTCCATATTTGCCCGCAAGCTACGAGTCCGCCTTGGCTGTGTTTCCCGCCGGGCGATGCATCGTGGAAGTGCGGGTTCGCGTGAACCCCACCGACGATAAAGAAAGCGTTGAACTAAATACATTATGGTCTGTTGTGCGCGATACGATTTATCGCGGTGCGTATACGTTCACAGGCGGCATCAGTTTGGCCGGACAAATAATTCAAGATTCGATTTCCGGACTGGACGAATCGGGCGCGTATGCGGCGGTGACGGTGGAAGTCGCGGTTAATGTCGGGTAGCGAAACACACAAAAAGGAGAACGATCATGGCGATAGATTTTTATGCGGCAGGACTACTTAGCGTTCCCACCGGATTCAAACGAATCCAAGGTCCGGGCACGACTGTTGGGTATAGCTATCAACGTGCCGTTGGGCATGATGAATACGGTGACGAACAGGAATCGGACTTGCACAGCGTAGAGTTTGCGTTCGAGGAAGTGTTTGAATCGACATCGGACACAATGACGATTCCGCCCGACATAGGCGTTTTGGATGGCACTGTTACCATAGTGTCGTTGCGCGTAGAAACCGGCCTGCAACGGTTACGGCTAACTATTGGCGGAGTGTATTACACGGACAGCGATACGGCTCCGACCCGAAAATATACGCATGGCGTAACGCTTAGCCAGGGGTTTGGCGCGGTGGATTTCATGGCGGCCACAGCGGGAACAGCGCATGTTCTTTCCGGAAACCTGACAATCTCGTGCGAAGTGGTGCCGGGTTTTGACGGTAGCGGCGACTATGTGCAACATGAAATTCATGGCGGCAAAATGGTTGCCGAATCGTCGTGGATGGGCAAGCCTACCTCCGACGCCGCGGCCGCATGGGATGTCACAAGCGCAAAGCCGGATCGGTCGAATACGGATTTCTATAAGTGGGACGTGTCCGGCGAGCAGGGTATGGCCAGCGCCGCTGTTGGTGCATAGCAGCGCGAGTTGACATGAGGACCGCGGCATGCCGGAACAAAATCAAATCTTGGTCAAAAAACCACGGTTGGAACCCGCCGCGCAGGCCGCGATTGCAGTCATTGAGCGCGATACCGGCAAAAAAGTAACGCCTGAGCATGTAGTCTGGCTGCAAGCGGCTGCGCTTGAAATGGTTTATAATACGCGGAGCGCTCCCGCCCTGTGCGATTTGCCACACTCGTGCGGGGGCGTTTTGTTTTGGCCGATGACGTATTTTGCCGCCGAGTGGTATCAGGAAATTGTGCAGCAAAAATACGGGATGGATTATCGGTGCATCGGTTTTGCACTGGCCCATGCGCATCAGCCGGAAGCATTGCGGATATTAACGGATGCTCGTGCTGCCCGCGAGGCCGTGAATAATTGGTTACTAACGCTGCATTGCGGCCCGGCGCAGTTGCGCGAAACTGTCGAAAAACTCATCGGACGCGACGAACTCGTTGCGGTGGAAAATGTAGCGCCACGCTCCGACACAGGTCGAGCCAGCGATTGGGGCGACACAATCGCGTTGCTGTGCGAACACTATCCCGGAACCGATCCCATATTTTGGGGAACAAAGGTGGGAATCGCATATGCCGAAGAAATGTTGATGCGGGCTATCGGCAACAAAAGCGGCGTACAGGATACCATGTCATTTTCGGAACTTGGCCGCTGGCAATGCCTAATCGAACACATCAAGCGCGAAATAAAAACCGAAACGGAAACCGACGATGGCTAGCTGGAACGAAATAATTTTAAAAATTACCGGGCGAGCGAACGTCAAGGCTGCCGCCCAAAAAGCGTCTAGCGACGTTAAGAACAATTTCGACATGAAGGACTTGGTCGGGCGGGGACCGTCTTGGGCACGGCAGCTTATGACCGGCTTTCATGGCGCAATGATCGTCATGGCTTTTCGCACAGCGTATCAGCTGGGTAAGGTTTTAGGGGCGGCCATAAATGCAAACGAAGGGCCGTTCTTGTATTTTTGGCGAAAGATTCAGTCCGCAGGGGTTAAGGCGTTTTTGGCGATAGAAGAACAGGCTCGTAAAACTGCGGCGTTTGCCCGCAAGTCCGCCGTCGAAGGACTAAAATATCAAATCGAGCATGACACCAAGGACAGAGAGAAAGAGGAACGGCAAGCAAAGCGACTTGCCGATGTTGAAAAAGCCCGCGCAGAAGCGGCGCTGCAATCATCGAAGGCAATCGACGCCGCCGCTAAAGCAAAGCTGGATACGGACGATAAAATCGGGCGGACGCAAAACGAACAGATCAGCGCGGAAGAAGATGCACGGCAAGCCGTGTATCGCACCAAAAAAGCTATCGAAGAATTGGCCGCCACGCGTGACACATTATCGGGCGACGAGCGCAAGCGATCTATCGCAGAAAAAAATCTCAGGGGGGAATTGTTGCGTCGGATGCAAGGAACCGCCGTCGAGGATATGACCGGCGCATGGAACGAAGAAAACGAATCGCTGCGGCAACAAATTAGACTGTTGGACACCGACAAAGATTTGCTTGCGGAAAAGTATGCCGTCGCCGAATCAGGGATTGCGGTATTGCAAGCTGAGTTGTCAGCGCAAGAAACCATAGCTAGAACGCTCAAAGAGCAGCACAAATCCGAATTGGCGAATGTCATAGAAGCCGAAAGGCTGAAAGAAATAGAAGAAAGCCGCGATAAAAAAATACGCGAGATAAAAAACGATAAAGATGCAACAGTAGAGTCTGACCGTGCCTCCGCCGCAATTGCCGCCGAACAGTTGACTCTATTGCGCGAACAAGGCGCATCCGTCGACGAGATACAGGCATCCGAACAACAAGCTCAATCCCAAAAAATCGAAAGCGCACAGCTTGCCGTAGAGTTTGCCCGCAAGGAATTGGACATTTTGCGGGAATCTGCGAATCAAGAAAAGGAAGTCAGCGGCGCTGTAACCGATACGCTGAAAGATAAAATCGCCGATGCTGATACCGTATTGGCTCAAAACGAAGTCGAGTATGATTTGCAAGAACGCATTCTTGGAGTCATGAAAGAGCAGCATGAAGTTGAGAAAAAGAAAATCCAAGATGCGGCAATGCTGACTGCGTATAACCGCAGTATCGAACGAATCACAAACGGCATAGCCAAAACAGCAGAGGAAAGCATTTTGGGAGTTCGCGGCAAGGATGGCGGCTTTCGCGCGCGGGATATCGACGATATGCCGCTTGAAGAACGCGCAGAAGCATGGAAGGCCCGGTCTGAAAAAGAAATAAAAAAGGGGCTAAAACGGGAAGCGCGTGAACAGGAAAAGCTCAATCGGGCCGCCGCTAACTACGAGAAAACACTACGCGACAGAATCGGACGACGCACAGGCAAGGAAGCTCAGAACATCGAGGATCAACTTTCCGGTGGACGCGGAGCGCGGGCCGCCAAGCTACTCAAAGATGCGCTGACGGCGGCTGAAGATCGCAAGCAAAAAGAAGCGCTAGAGGAAAAAGCATTTAACGCAACAATCCAGAGCGCGGGTTTGCTCGAAACAATTGAAAAACGGTTAGTCATGTGAGGTGATGAAGCTATGAGTTGGGGCGATGGCGCTACAGCCTACGAAACCGCACAGTCACGAACGCTCATGCGCAGAATAAGCGCCCTGGGCGTAAAGCAGTATCGCGTTGTCGACACAACGTCATGGGTAAAAACGTGTATGTCAAAAACCAGCGCGTTTGCCCTAACGCCGACAGCCGTCAATGAGGGGACGATAGTCAACATTAACAAAGATCGAGTTGATGAATCAGACCAATGGCATGTGTCATGGGACGAAAAAACGATTGGCGAATGGACCGATGGCGAATGGCCTACGTAGCAATATGAAGGCGAAGCAATGATTCAGTACCTCCGAAGATTTAAGCCGGGCGACAATCCGATTGTCTGTGCCGAGTGGCACGATATGCTGACCAATATCGCGCGGACGATTTCGGTCGAAGTTGCGACAGACGGGGTCAGCGAAATTGACAGAGTCAATGACAACGGCATGGATTGGGTTATCCGGGTCGGCATTGCTAGCGCCCCAAATAGCTACGATGCATTCGCTATTTCGATTGACGACACAACCGCAACCATCGGCGAGGGGGCGCTGATTATCCCGCATGTGTCGCCGGGGTATTTCGTTTTGCAAGGAACCAATGTCACCCTGTCCGGTGCATCGCCGGGATATGTCTACGCCACGCATCCTAAAAACCATTCCACGGGCTTGACTCTTTCAACTTCGCTGATGACCAGCTATCCGGTATCGACTGCAAGCGAATACAGGTTTGCGTTGTGGAAGTTGGTGTACGAAGATGACGAATGGAGTGTAAGTCGCGCATGTTTTGGCGGATGCGATATTCCCGGTTTTGGCCTGCTTTGATCGTCGCGCTCGTGGCTTCGATCAGCGGCGGAAGTGTGCCCACGTCATGGGAGGGCTGGCCGATTGACGGAGCGAATTATTTTTCGATGCAACACGCATTCCGCGAGCATGAGTATTTCGCGCAACTCGTTAATGCGCTGAACGAACGGGCGGCGGCGGTGCATGAAGTTTGGACGAACACTGATTACTCCGTGAAAATAATCAAGACCGGCATGGTTGGCGAGGCTGGCGATGAACGCGAGGTCGGATTTACAAACCAATTTGGCGAGATCGATTGCGGCGGCGGCGATACTGCATATTTTGAGGTAACGCGAGATGACATGATCGACTTGATAACCGGAATTGTTTCGCTGTTTGAGGGTGTTCAATGGGTTCGGCACGATCTGTCCGATGATGGACGATGGGGCGTTTTGGATTATTGGTTTGATGGGTACACCAAAGAAGATGACCTGGACTTGTACCATTGGCCGTATGAAAGCCTCCGCACGGCATTGGCGGTTTTGGAAATAGGTTACGATGTCGGGCTGTTATGGTTTTGGGAAGATGAACCGATCTACACGACCGGCGGGGTCGTGTACGTTATGTCGCAACCTGATACGGCCTCTCCGATTGAATGGACGCTAGCGGAAAAGCAGTCTTGGTCGCCGGGGTATATCGCATCGGGATTTACGGGGGTCGGCTACTACCATTGGGAGTATTACAACAAACTTTATGTCCCGAACACAATGGGCAGAGAATTGCCGCTAAATATTTACGGTGGATCAACCGGGCCGGTTTTTGTGAGTACAGAACCAGTCCTCTACGACAGCTATGCGTTTCTTTTCATGGCGGATGGCAACGGAACGCTACCAGCAGGAACGATTACCTTGTATGAAGATGATCGAATTGGAAACCCGTTAATAAATTATGACAACGCATGGATTTCAGGCCGATGGTATGCGCCGGGCTACAGCACGAACATTATGCCCGGCCACACGACCAACAACACGACTCCGGTATGGCGCGAAGATACGCACGTTGTCGGCACATTTGCGCATAAGGCATTGCCCGGCAGCGTTCCGAAAATAAAAGCCAAGCCGTCGTTTTTCGGCAATGTCACGCTGCACGGAACGGTATGGACAAACTCACCCGAGGACGACGGCTTCCATGCCGTTTTTTTCGGGAGTGAGGAAACCGTTTCCGTCGGAGGTACAGAAGAGAATTGCACGAAATACTGGTACAGCGTGACCAATATGGTTGTCACGGCCGATCCGCCAAACGATACAACTACCGTCTATGTTGCGTGGGAGTATTCGGGCGCGTTTTACAGCCAGATGTTAGGCTATAATGATTACCTAACCGGCCTGCACTGGCCGGATGTGCTGAACGACGCGCAGAAAATAATTGACAGGATGCGATGGTTTGTCGGCAAGGAAGGCGAGTGGGCTAATGCCGCATGGAAAACACAGAGCGAATTTAAAACGAGCTCCGATTTTTGGGGTATCGATTACGGCATATCCACGATTGCTAGTTATTACGATTACTTTACGTTTCCAACGGGCGAAAATGTCGAGGCGATTATGAGTGACCTTGTTAACGGCGCATGGGCCAATGCCGCGAGATTCGAAAACTCAGATGCCATTCCTTCGACGAATAGTTTCTACGTCGACTTCCCGCTGATGGACCATAACGCCTCGGCGCTTTCTGCCGGTGGATGGACTAGTTACGCAACAAATGACGCCGGGTTTAATTCGCCTCCTCATTTTTCTTGGAGTTGCTACACAGACGGCTACATTGACGGTGCTAAATATTGGTATGTGCTCCCTGCGGATGCTAGCAGCATATTTTACGTGGATTCGTTTAACGTAACCGGGTTTTGGAACAGCACGGTCTATGCCGGGGAAGAATTGACGATAGTAAAGTCAGACTATCGCGTCCGAGCTCCAACGAATTCGCACATTGAGCTGTACGGATACAGCTACATTTCTGACGGTCCGCCTACCTTTGCTCCGGCATATCCGCAAACGAGTATTATTCATGCGATTTTTGTAGACGATTTGCAAGGGACCAGTTCCGTAAGAGAATGCAAAGATGTAACCATAACCAACTTGGGGGACTGGGTGGATTTTGATAGCAGAATATGGGGTTCGTCGCCATCCTTCGATAACAGTTGGCCATCGTGGCAGCCAAACTATGAACAAAGAATCGTTGATGTGGATGCAGAAGGATACTGGACATATGTTGAATCCGTGAACGATATGGTGGCTTGGATTTATTCCGTGTGCGGCGGTTCTAATTTAGTCGCGGAAAGCTACGATGTTTTTTTTGGCGGCTACTGGTTCGATGTGATGTTGAGCTGTACGAATTCTTTCGAACAACCGCCATTCGGCGCTACTTATGAAGAACTATTAGGGTCATCTTTTTCCGGCATGGATGGCGGAGACTCGACAATGCATAGATCGATAAACGGTGGCGAAAGCTCTAGCAGCACTCTAACGCTGAAGCCGCTGATTAAACTAGACGTATCGGGCGGATTGAAATACGTTGACTAAAGGAACTAAATGAAAATATATAGAATGCTTTTGCTTGGCCTGAGTTTCCCGGTTTTACTTTTCGCGGCTGGCCCAGCGCCGCAACCTATAACCATCGATTCGCAATCGCGGGTTGTCGCCGGGCAAGAAGTGTACCGCGCCAGCGCCCGCACGTTCCGCCTGTCGTTCGTCGACAACGGTACGGCCACGGACATAACCGGGTATACTCCGTTTATGACGTGGTCGACATCGAACACGGCCAGCATTTGCTACACAAGCGTGGCGTCGGTAGTGTCCGCAACGGGGGGCGTCGCTGATTGTGCGTTTTCATCGGCGCAACTCGACTATGCGGCGGGCACATATATTTTTGAGGCGGGCTTAGTTGATGATCCCATCGTTTTTCGACAAGGCGTTTTCCGTATTCGCGCCAGCCCGTATGGGCAGGGGACTGGCGCGGCAATAGCTACGACAAACCTGAACTGGGCGGCTATCGGCAATACCGGAACCGAGTCATCGCCGTTTGCTCTGAAAACTCGCACAATAACGATTGATGGCGTGAGCGGGATGTTGACGAACAGTTTGACCTTTTCCACGGCGGGCAGCACGAACACTCCCGCCGTTTATTTGTCCGTTACGAACATAGCCGACAGCGCACCGCATTTGACGCTGACGCGAACCGATGCGCACACGATTACTGTTACCGAGACTGGGTTCGGCACGGCGGCGGACAGCAACGCATCGGCGTTTGTTGCGGCGGGCGATGTCGCGCTGGCGGCGGCGCTAACCAACGTAACGGGCAATGCTGAAATTGTTGTTACAGGGGCTGGTAGAACAAGAATGCTCAGCATTGCCGCTACTATTGCGCGAGACGCGGAAGTAATCGCAGCGACTGGCGCTCTTGATGAGGTTGCTTTTGACGGAGAAGTTGATCCGGTGTTTGCGGAAAGCGTAGCCGTCTCGATAACCGCTGCGGCAACGCAGGAATGGGCTACCGCTTACGGGTGGGGCAACCATGCGATGGCGGGATATGCGGGGACAGGCGATCTTGCCGATGTGGTTGCGGATGTTGACGTTTTGCAAACGGGGAAGGCCGCCGTGGTCCACGCGCATGTGTGGCCGGACCTGACCGACGGTGGAACGGTGAGCCAGAACATGGCGAACGCCTCCGACGCGGCTTCCGCTTCCCGCGACGCGGCGCTCAGCAACGCTGTCGTCGCACTTTACGGAGCGGCCGATACGGCCCTGTCTAATAACGTCCTGATCGCCGCCGACACCGCCGCCGCTTCCCGCGATACGAGCCTCAGCAACAATTTTGTTGCAGTA
>JALOAP010000416.1 GCA_023228745.1 Dehalococcoidia bacterium
GCAGACAGTGGGATGGATGCTGCTCCGCTGATTGTGCTGGTGCGGTAGCGATTACCGGGAGCGGAATCCTGATGACGGTCGCCAGCCGGCGGGCGGACATAACGCGATGCGGCGAGGGAGGCAAATAGTCTGTGGTTTCGGGTTCGCGGGTAATGAAAGACGGCGCCCGATGGGGCGCCGTTTTGTTCGCTGATTGGTGGAGACGCGGGAGAGTCGAACTCCCGGTCCAGCAAGGGTTGGCTCCGAATTCTCCTACAGGCTTTCCCACCGATTGGGATCTCGCCGGCCGCTACAGTGGTGGTCCCCATGCGGGTCGGCCAGCCGATAAGTCTTTCGTGAGCGGTATCGGCGTCTACTCACGGCATCCCGGCATTGCAGCGCTCATCCCTGGGCCCACCGGGCCGAGACTCAGGGCGAGCGTCGTCGCTAATTAAGCGGCGAGAGCGAGTTGACGATTGCCAACTATGTTTGGTCGCCTGATTAACGAGGGTGACAACCAACCTCGGCCTGCTATCCGGTGACCGTCGCCTCCTGTCGATTCCTTTCGTCCCCACGGGGAGATGGCAGTCCACCATCGTTTCTAGAGTAGCACATGCGTTCGAGAGGTGAAAGAGGGAAATTCAGGTATCTCGGCGGACAGCGCGGGCCATTTCGAGCTGCTGCTCCCGTTCTTTTACCTTCTCCCGTTTGTCGTACTTCTTGAGACCACGGACGACGCCGAGCTCGACCTTGACGTTGCCTCGCTTGAAGTACATGGCGAGGGGCACGATTGTGAGCCCCTTCTCCGCGGTCATCTCAGCCAGGCGGGCAAGTTCCTTCTTGTGGAGGAGCAGTTTGCGGTCACGCGTGGGGTTGTGTCCGGTGTAGCCAGCGTTCTCGTAGGGGGCGATGTGTGCGTCGACGAGCCAGAGCTCGTTGTCCTTCATCCGTGCGAATGCACCCTGGAGGGAGACGCGATGGGCACGGAGGGACTTGACCTCCGAGCCAGTCAAGACGATACCGGCCTCGTAGCGCTCGAGGATCTCATAGTCATAACGTGCGCGCCGATTGAGCGCGATTGTGGAATCGCCCATGGCTGAAACACCGAACGGCCCCGGCGATTCCTAGCCGAGGCCGCCCTCACTGTGAGTGTAGCGTGCTACTGGTTGCCGCGCAGGATGTCGATGGCCTCGAAGAGCTGGAGATCGCCCTCATCGATGTACTGATCGGACGTCATGGGCAGTTCGACGTCTGGCGTAATGCCGAGGCCTTCTATCTGCTCGCCGGCGGGTGTGAGCCAGCGGCCGACGGAAACGTAGAGCGCTCCGCAGCCATCCGGGTCGTTGCAGGCGGTGAGTTCGACCGGGATGTTGACGGTCCCCTTGCCGAAGCTCCGGGTGCCCACAATCGTTCCCCTTCCGTTGTCGCGGATGGCGGCGGCCAGGACTTCGGCGCCGCTTGCGCTTCCCTCATCCATCAGGATGACGACAGGGATTTTGGTGAGGATACCGCCCGGGCGGGCGCTGGTGGTCTGTTGGCGGCCGCTGGCGTCGACCTCGGTGATGATGGCCCCCTGGTTGAGGAACTCATCGGCGACCTGGACGGTGGGCAGCAGGTATCCGCCAGGGTTCGAGCGGAGGTCGAGGATGAGCCCCCTGTAGCCCTGGGCTTCGATGTCGCCCGCCTTCTGCCGCAGTTCCTCGAGGGTGTTTTCGCGGAAGCGGGAGATGTTCACATAAGCGATGTCAGTGGCGGGGTTCCCTTCGCGGTCCACGAGTTCGGTACCGCTTTCGCCCGCGAGTACTTCGAGGATCGGTTCCCGGAAAACACTTTCGAGGGGTATTTCACCGCGGGTGACGGTGAGGGCCTCCGAAGACCCGTCGACGTGGCGCACCGTCAGTGAGACCGCGGTGCCTTTTGGCCCGCGAATGCGTTCGACGGCCTGGTCGGCTGTCCACCCCTCGGTGGACTCGCCCTCGACTTCGAGGATGACGTCGCCGGCCTTGATACCTGCTTTTTCAGCGGGGGAGTCGCGGTAGGGAGCTACGATCTGAATCTCACCGGTGCGATCGCTCACGGTGGCGCCGATCCCTTCGTAACTTGACCCGCTATCGAACTGGAATTGGCGCAACTGTTCGGGCGAGATATAGCTCGTCTCGCGGTCGTTGAGCGATTGAATGATGCCGTCGATCGCTGCCTGTTTGAGGGCCTCCGGGTCGAGTTCTCCACGATCGACGTAGTGCTCTTCGAGGACGCTGATGATCTCGTTGAGGAGCTCGGAGTCGAGCGGGTCGTCAACCGCATTGGCAGCCGGGCGAAGGTCCGACTGAGTGGAGGATGAGCCGCCGTCTGAGAGGTCTTTCACGCCATAGCCGAGGCCGAAGGCGAGGGTGACGCTGGCGAGGAGGAGGAAAACAACAACCGCCCACCGCGCGGCGCGCTCGGCCGTGCCGGGCTCTGCCATGTGGGGATTCGGGTGGGTCAAGGGAGCAACCTTTCCGGCGTGCGGCGCCGAAGGTAAGTCGTAGGGGAAGTGTACCTTCGGTCGATCCGGCGCAGCAATTTCGTCCACTTACCGGTGGTTTACGCTGGCGGGAAGAATGCCAGCTCACCG
This sequence comes from Dehalococcoidia bacterium, assembly GCA_023228745.1. Taxonomy (GTDB): domain Bacteria; phylum Chloroflexota; class Dehalococcoidia; order Tepidiformales; family Tepidiformaceae; genus JALOAP01. The sequence continues at coordinate 2,594 of JALOAP010000416.1, forward strand.
GGTGTGAGCGGTTCGAGCGGCTGATGACGCTGCGGGTTCCAAAGCAGGACATAACTCCCGGCAGGGTCGCTGAACGAGCTCGAAACACCATCGGTTGGGAGCCTCCCGGTGATGGCGAGCTGCGAGCCATCGGGCGACCAGAGGTGGTGAGACAAGGCGTACTGGTCCCAGAAGCCGAACAGCATGCGAAGGTCCTGGGAAGGGAGGAAGGGCTCCGACGCCGCAGCGAGGTGGCCCGAGCGATCGCGTACCTGGATGGAGTATCGGCCGTCGCCAAGCTGGGAGGGGATAAGGAGGGCAACGCGGTCGCCGTCCGGCGCCCAGGCTGCGCTGGCAAATGGGCCGCGTACAAGCAGGTGCCGGTCATGGTTGGCCTCCGGGTCGAGCACCCATAGGCCATCGAACACACCACTATCGGGCTGGCGCGTGACGGCAACGGCCACATTTCCGTCCGGAAGCGAGCTTAGTGCCACGCCGCCTGCGAAGCTTGCGACTTCATCCCGATCGCCGGACTCGACACCGTAGCGCATGAGAGCAACGCCGGGCTCCCGGGGTACTGCATATAACACCTGGCGCCCGTCGGCCGTGAACGCGGGGGTGCGGAAGCCGGATGCCTTCTCTTCAATGTGGACGCGGCTGACACCATCGCTCATGAAGCGAAAGAGGGTGAGGGCGGTGCCGATGTGAGCCGCGAGGGTGGTGCCCTCCCGGCTCCAACTGCTGAAGATCGGCGCACCCACTTCGAGGACCTGGTGCGCTTTTGGCTCCCCGGGGACAAGGGTTTCTAGTTGGAGGCCGAATTCGCCATTGGCCACGAGTGCCAGCTGCTCCCCACCGGGTGACCACATGACGTAGTGGGGGACACGAGGCGCGATAACGG
>JALOAP010000417.1 GCA_023228745.1 Dehalococcoidia bacterium
CGACTTCCCGATCTGATACAAGTCATCATCGCTCTTTTTTCGACGTTGTTTCTTAGCATCTTTCGGAACCACTACCTTGCCTCGGGTTGGAAACATCTTTTCAAAATTCCGGCGATTCTCACGGTATGATAGTGAACTGTCAAAATGAGCACCAAAATCTATCATTTCCGATTCAAGTCCACGCGATGCTGCTGATACTTTTAATTTTTTAATCTGTAGTTTCTTGTTCATACTCATTTTTTCGTCACATCCCGGGTTTTGTGCATTTCTTTCCAATAACCGCGTATTCTTACGCGGCGCTTTCGGCCAGGAACCTTCCTTAAGTGGCCCCTAACCCATACCTTTACCATGTTCACTTATTCTATACATAAGTATATAAAATTATTGCCGCGTTCACATATGGTATATAAATGACCGCTATATCACAACGAGAACGGGGTTTTTAGATGTGAGGTGTATGATTGTGTATAATATTGTAAGAAAATTGATTCTCGTAAATCCTCGAAGGTGTTTGCATGGGTTGTGTGATCAGGTTGTGTAACAAAAATAAAAGATGAAGAAAAATAGAACTTTGTCAGAATTTGGAAACATTTCCGGTTCTCGGTGCAGGAAAATTTTCCTGAACCGAACACCGGGTTGCCTTCAACATCACGCCCTTTAAGTTGTGTCGCTTCCTGCCGCCGCCTGTGCCATCACTTCCGGAAATTTTACCGGAAGTGTTCGCCGCCCGGCCGGTGTCGTCGGCATCAACACTTAAGGAAATATTTCCTGAAGTGTTCGCCGGCCGGCCGGTGTCGTCAGGTGCGGGAAATATTTCCCTAACCTGTCCAACATGTTGCCCCGGTTGTGCCCGTGTCTTTAATGGAAGTTTTGAGAGGGTATGTAGGGTTTATGTAGGGTTTATTCGTCATCGGTTCGGCATCAAATTGGTCTATTTCCACAATGTAGGGTATGTAGGGTTTATTCGTTTTTCCTTAAGGTTGAATTTTCTCTATTGTACATAACAATATTGTACAACACTCACACGGTAAAGGATAGGAAAATGTAGGGTAACCCTACATACCCTACATACAACCCGTCACACTTGCCTCACTTTGAGCCCTGTTTCCTATAGAAGTCTGTACATATGTGTGTACAATGTTGTCATGTACAATAGGTTATAGAAACACTCCCTATGAAAACGGCGTTGAAGTGAGGCATCTGTGACACTCAAAACTTGTGAAGAGTAAGAATAAAAAAATACTAACTGTTCTACCAAAAAAAGAGATATTTGATCTCATAGAAAATTGTATGTACATAACAATTATGTACACTTCATTTTTTTGTACTAAGAATATAAGTGAAATAAATAGAACAGTGAGAACAATTATCTCACATATCCATATCGTGTGTTTCGTATGTATCGCGCCACGAATGAAAAAAGCGATATAAGATAATCGCTTCCAAATCGGTTCATAAATTCTCTTGAAATCGAATCGAGTTCATTAAATACTTCTGGTCTTCCTTCTGCGTGATCTGCGACATCCCTACCCAGATACCGGAGATACCACTCATCACTGTTTATGCTCAACGCTCGCCGTAACTCATCGGCGCTAAGTACGCTTTGTACAACAGTGGCGTATCTGAGAATGAGATTATCCGGTTTCGGAGTCTCACAGATAGCATCAATGTACATCTCGTCAAGTTCGGCGTTTATTCGTGCGATATTTTTATCAACTAATCTCTGATGCTCTTCCCGGGCTTTCCGCCTCTCTTCAACAACCTTTGCCTGTTCCGCGATGGTCGATAGTGTTGAAATCTGTTTTTCGCTCGAGCTGACAAGATCATCTCTTATCGCAGCAACAACTTCATAAAATTCCATCGGTACATTGTGATCCGGCGTCACTTCTGATATTTTTTCAAGCAAAAGAGTTTTGTAAAGCCGTATGAGTTCATCAGAAAAATTGTTTATAAGTCCCGCGGTCCTTAATCCCTGGGCTACATCACGCCATTCTTTCTCTATGAAAAAATGGATTTGAACCTTTGAACCGGATAGATCCGGGGTTGTTGGGACCGCCGCATCAGGAACCATGTGATACCTCCATCTCTTTGGGTGATTCCTCCCATCTCCGATATCCATACACAAACAGACCAAGCAACGCACCCAATAGGATTGCCTTGCCGGTCAATGTAGGGACCATGGACGCGGCTGTATATCCTACAGCAACCATCCCGATAGCTCCCGGAATATAGAGCAACTTAATCCAATTCATACCATGGTCCTCCGCCTGCGTTTCAACTGCTCATATATCGCTTCTCGCTCATCCGGCGTATTGAGCGGAACCAGCCGTGGCGGATCTGATTCAACAGGATCCAATCTGGCTTTAAGCTCGGCTTGCCTGTTTCGTTCATGCCGGTTGTGCGGCCGTATCTTACCTCTGGTCGCCTCCTTAACGGGGGCAGGGTTTGAGCTGTTCCACTCTTGAGAGTAACACCTGGGACATCGCCGAGGTGATGGAGTTCTTGGAACCCAAGCCCATCCGCAACGCTCGCATTTCAGTGTTGGCAATTCTGTAATTTCTGCCATGATACACAATATCGCATAATGGAATATAAAGTTTTTGCATATGTTAAGTTTATGTAAACATTTGATTGTCACTGTACACATATGCATCAAAATTATACAGGAATGAAGACGGCAATTCTTCTCTTAATCAAGAAACAAAAAGGATAAGAATGGTTGCGCGTTCCAATATGGGATATATGGGGTTATTCAAAACAATACATATTAAGGGATTTATTATAAGAAGAAGCGCAAACACTGTTACTTTATTATGTTATATCATAAGGGTTTTTCAAACTTTGATGAAAATCACTTCAAGGTAAAAAAATGAATACTTTCCATCACTTAACGACTCGTTAAGTGAGCGGGTTTGTCCTACTCCCCGGCCTGCAGCGACATCGATATCCAATGATCTACCCTGTCCCAACTTTGGGATAGGGTGAAATGTCCTTTAATACGTGAAGTCGGACATCCCAAGCTCCGCACCAACGGCATCGCGTGACTGATATGGAACCGCTTCAGGCAAATTTTCCTTAAGCGGTTTGCCACCATACACGCCTTCACCACTTGTTCTCTGCCGCCGCCTGGCCTGCTCCCGCTCCCACTCTTCGTGGACTTCTCCTTCACGCATCTTCTGGATGTGACTCTTTTCTCGCTGGCGGTTGTGCTCAACGATCTCGTGCTTCTCTGCGAGCGGTGTGTCATATCTCCGAATGATGCATGGGATCTTTTCAAGACCGCATTCTTTTGCAGCAAGCCAACGGCGATGGCCGGAAATGATTTTGCCGTCTTCGGTGATGATGAGCATTTCAAGAATGCCGTTTTCTTTGATGCTTTCAATCAATCCTTCATCGGGTTTCTCGTCGCCGTATATTTTGACGTTTTCCGGGTGCGGAAATATCTGGTCGGGTGACTTCATGACGTTGTAGA
>JALOAP010000009.1 GCA_023228745.1 Dehalococcoidia bacterium
TGCGCACGAACCGCTCGACATCCTCCGGAGTCACGCCCAACTCACCGAATACCCGCGCGGGCAGCCCTTCGTTGAATCGCATCAGCGCCAGCAAGACGTGGAGATCGTCCAGCCGTGTGCGCCCCGAGCGGTGCATCTCCTCCGCCAGGACACGGGAAAACCGCGTCATGTCCTCACCGAAGGGTGGGCCCGGTGCACCGGTGGGCACCGCCGTCCGCTCCACAATGTCCTCCACCAGGCGGACATCGATCGTGATTGGCCCAAGCGTAAAGTAGCCGAAGCGGCTCACCCGCTTCAGGAACGCAAGAAAGAAGACGTCGACAGAACTCACGCCCAGGCGCGCAGCTTCTCGCGAATGTGCCGTCCAGATCGCCTCGTCGGCGGGAAACGGGTCCTGGAACTCCTCCGGCAGGCTGACCTCGGCACGCTCATCAACCATCCACGAACTATCGCATATCAGACTGCCTTGCGCTACGTTATGCGCGTAAACGACGGGCGGGCTCGCGTGCCGGATCCCTCGGGCTTTTCTTCTGTCTGTCGCAGCGCCAGACTGCGGCCATGACGACACCCTTCCCAGCGTCCGCCAGGGCGAAAGATTGGAATGAGCGCAGCCGTGGCTTCCTCCCCGGCTTCATCGGCCTCGAGGTGACTGGTCTCGGCGAGGGCTTCGCCCGCGGCCGGCTCGCCATCGAGCAGCACCACCTCGCCCCGAACGGCTTCCTCCACGCAGCCACCATCATCGCCGTCGCCGACACCCTCTCGGGCTATGGCTGCGTCCAGAGCCTGCCCGCAGGTGCGGCCGGGTTCACCACTGTCGAAGTAAAGTCGAACTTCATCGGCACAGCGCGCGATGGTGCGATTGCCTGCGAGGCGCGCCTTGTCCACGGTGGCCGGACCACCCAGGTCTGGGACGCTGAGGTTGCCGACGAGGTCACAGGCAACGTCATCGCGCTATTTCGTTGCACGCAGATGATCCTCTATCGCGGCTAGCCCGGAACGCGGAAGAGGCCCGCTCCTTCGAAAGGAGCGGGCCCGGGCTGACTGCCAGCAAGCACACCACCACCGCAAACCAATCCAACGCTGGCAGTCCGCCCGCTCAGTCGAACTGCAGGTCACTCTCCCGGTCGCTCCGTGAGAGCGCCGCGCGCATTCCGATCGCGCTCACCAGGTCGCGCCGTGCAGCCACGAGGTTGTTGTGCGTGGGGATGACCTCATCCAGTACATCGGCATACATGAACAGCGGCTGCATGGGCACGCTCCCTTCATCGGCCTCTACCTTGGCAATAAGGTGGCGAATGCGCGCCCACAGCTCCACCGCTTCGTCCGTCACGTCCCATTCGTGCAGCGTCACCACACGGTGCGGCCGCGTGAAGTAGTTCTGTCCGTGGAGATGGCACAGGAACTCCGCGAGCTTCCGCTTGTGGTTGTTGCACCGCAGCCGCTTCGGCGCGCGGCAGTGCTCGAAGTCGCGCCAGACCGTGATGATCGATGGCGCCTTCCTCTCCTGCGTCATCCGTTTCCTCCCCTTGCCAACGATTGAAAGTAGTACGCGGTCTCCGTCCCGGTGCTCTCCTGCCAGGCGAACCATTCGCCGAGCACGGTCGCAACGTTGGTTGTCACGCCCTGCCGGGGCTCCACCAGGTGCGTTTGCCGTGTGGCTACGTCGAAGTACCCGCCCGTCCCCCCGAACGCGGCAGCCGGCGTCCAGGAGAGCCGGGCCCCTTCCGTCGCCGCCGTGACGCCCCAACCCTCGTCCGCCGCGAAGCGGGTGAGTGTCCGCCTGGCCAGGTCGAAGCTGTACTTCGCCGTCATCTGGTCGTCCCAGGCCAGTTGCCGGCCATCGGCCGTGAGCACGAGCTGGAACGGATGCCCCTCGACGCGGTAGCGCTGCTCCGCGCCGCTGGAAAGCTCATGCACCACGAACTCGTGCTCTTCGCCTCCCGGACTACTCGAGATCCACGCCATCCGGTCGCCGCCCAATGATGGGCTGGCGAGATGCCCCTCCGTGGGGTGCACGCTGGCGACCACGGTTCGGGAGTCGTCCGCGAGGTCGTACACGAGCACTTCGCGCTCCACCCGGTCGCCGCTTCGTGCGTATTGCGCCCAGGCGACCCGCCCGTTGTGCATGGATGCGAATGGTGCGAACCCGAGCGGGAGCCCCGGCTGGAGCCCCTCCGTCGAACCGACCTCCGGGTCTCCGGCGGCTATCGTCCGCACCTCGCCCGTCTCCAGGTTCCGGAGCAGCAACGTCCAGTCGGCGAACGGCAACTCGAAGCCGGTGCGCACGATGCTCGCCCAGTCGCCGTCGAGGTCAGTCACGATCTCCTGCGTGCCGGGTTCTCCTGTCCAGCCCGGCCGCCGCTCGCCGGTTTCGACGTTCCAGAAGGCGAACTCTGGCGTCGACCCGGCGCCCGGTGCAGGTGTTGCATCGACTTTTAGGACGATTTCGTCGCCCCAGGCAGCCACCGGCTGGACGGGACGCCGCGGCCCGACCGTCAGCCGCGTGGCGTCAGCGGCGATGAGCTGCGAGCCAGTCTCCGCGTCGATGGCGCTGGACAAGCCGATCGAGGGAGTGCTGAAGCCCGGGAGCGAACCGTCCGCGAGCCGCGGCAGGGGGCTCAGAACGCTCGCCATGAGCCCGAGCGCCCCCAGCCCGGCCGCAAGGATGCTGCTACCAAACAATGCCAAACCACTTTCCGATGGCGTCCCAGTGCACATCCCACGGGACATCCTGGAACCGCTCGTATGGCAGGTTGGGTCCGCCGTACACCTGGCCGACCTGTACCATCTGCCGGTCGCCGTCCATGTAGTGCCCGTAAATGGTGTCCCAGTGCGTGTAGGTAACGCCCGGCCAGAACCCCGCCGGGTAGTACGTCTCGGGGCTATACATCACGTTCTCCGCCACGGGATATGCGCGGTCGGTGTCGTACTTGATCGCTGCCAGCGCCTGCTCCTTGCTCAGAGAGCCGCCGACCTTGGCTGTGCCCGACGCGATGTACCAATCGGTGCCGCGCCACGCGTTGAGCGCGAAGGGAACGTACTTGTCGCCCCAGTTCGTCCCGCGGTATTTGTCCGTTGCCAGCCAGAAGTCGCTCGCCAGCATCCGCTGGTCCTGGTGCGCGTCGCCGGTTAGCCGGTCGTGGACGCCCTGGTAATTCTTGGTCTGGGCTTCGGTGGGGCCGAGGAACTGGAGGATGCTTTGCACGGTGGCAGGCCCACAGTAGTACTCGTTCACCTGCCGGAAGGGCCAGTAGTCCGCCTGCAGGCGAGAGATCGGGGTCCTGGCCTGGACGCCGTCCGGGAGCGCATGGGGTGGGGAAGATGCCGCAGTTTCGCGGCGCTCCTCCGAAGTCAGCACCCGCACCCATCGCTCGAGGCCCTCGACGTTCTCCTTCGATTCCCGCCCCGCGAGCTGCTCGCTATAACGCATCGCGACGGCCATCTTGGCGTCCGCCACTGCCGCAGCCTTGCCCGGCAGGTTGACCATGATGTTGGAGGGAGGGGTCTCGGCTTTGGCGTCCGCGGCGGTGAAGAAGGTGAATCCGGAGAGCGAGAGCGCGGCCGTCGCCGCGAGGATGATTCGACGCATTACGTGCCTTTCGTCAGAGGGTGGGCTGCTGCTGGAGCACGGCCGCGGCGGTGAGTGGTGGCTCGCTGCCGTCTGCGGTGGTGTGGAGGAAGGTTCCCTGTGGCGCTTCGCCCAACACGGCGCGAAGTACCGAAAAGACCACCCTGTAGTTACCGATCTGCAATGTCAGCCCTTATACCGGTGATGCGGTCTTTAGGGTGTAACACGGGTTGCCGCCGCAAGGAACCCTTGACGCCTTACCCAGAGAAAGCATGCGTAAATGCGATTGTTGGAGGTGCGGGATACCCCTTCGCTAACTACCAGATACCGGGTAATCAAACCTAACAGTGGACGTAACGAGAGTGGGCAACCCCATCAGAGTATCACTCGCAGGATGACAAACCAGACTGGGAATAGGGTCCGTGTCTCTGGTTGGAAATCGACAGGCGCTAATATCGAAGCATGACAATGAGTGATTGGAGGGAGGTGTGGACGTGTCTTCTCCAGGCCAGCGTGGCGTCTCGCCGAGGCTGGAGACCGCCCCCTCCGGGCTTCCGTCTGCTACTGGATTCCCTCGATCGAAGTAAACGGGGCGTCAACACAACTCGCCTGCGCCTTGCAACCGTGTCACTGCGATTGTCGCCCCCGTTGGCGCCTGCAATCGTGGGAGAGAATCCAAACGGAGGTCGGAACGTGGAAGACGTCAAGGTGCTCACCGTCATTCGGCAACTCGTCGACGAAGAACAAGAGCTGCGCACCCGCGACGCGGAGGGCCTCGACCCCGTGGAGCGCCAACGCATGGATGAGATCGGCGCCGAGCTCGACCAGTGCTGGGACTACCTGCGACAGCGCCGCGCGGCCCGCGAGTACGGCCGCGATCCCGACTCGGCAGGCGTCCGCGCCCCCGAAGTGGTCGACCGCTACTTGCAGTAGCTCCGGCCCGGCCCTCGCGGATACCGCCGGCGGCACACTCCCCACGCAGTCCGTGCAAATCGCAAGACGAGGCAAGCCGGCACCTCGTGCGTAGGCTCATCGAGGGTCTTGGCGCTCAGGGCCTTCGTCGCCTTCCCTGGATGCGCCAACGCTGACAAATCGGCGGCACTCGGCCAGAATCCGCCCATGCCGCGCATGACTCCAGAGGACTTCGATACCTTCGTCCAGCAGCCACACGTCGGTGTGCTCGCGACGCTCCGAGCCAATGGTGCTCCCTACACCGTCCCCGTTTGGTGGCTCCATCGTGATGATGGTGTCTGGATCACGGGCACCTACTCGCGCGTCTGGTGTAAACAGCTCCTGCGGGACCCGCGAGCCTCGCTCTGCATCGAGTCCGGCCCGCCCATGACCGGCCACGTCGAGTTCGACGGCAACTGCACCGCCTTCGAGCTGCCGGACTTCGACATCTGGCCCATCTCTCGCTTGCTCGCTGAGAAGTACGTTGGGCGCGGCGACCCCGCAAACGCCGCTGCTGTCGATGCCTTCTTCGCGAACATGCAGACCGAGCCGCGTCTCCTCTTCCGTCTCGAACCGAAGGTCACGCGCGCCATCGATATGCGTGTCTACCGCGGCAAGCGCGCGGACCGCGAGTTCCAGGAGCGCAGCCGCAATGGGTGATCGCCGGATCGAGGCCGTTATCTTCGACCTCGGCGGCGTGCTCATCGATTGGAACCCCCGGCACCTCTATCGGAAGCTCTTCCACGACGAAGCGGAGATGGAAGCCTTTCTTCGTGATGTTTGTTCGCCCGCCTGGAACCTCGAACAGGACCGGGGCCGTCCGATCGCCGAGGCCGTGGAGCTGTTGACCACCCAATTTCCGCACGAAGCGGAGCGCATCTCCGCGTTCTACGCACGCTGGCCAGAAATGCTCGGCGGCCCGATCGAGGGGAGCGTCACCGTCCTGGAAGAACTGCACGAACAGCGGGAGGTCCGCCTGCTCGCGCTCACGAATTGGTCGGCCGAAACGTTCCCTCACGCGACCCGCAGGTTCCCCTTCCTGGACTGCTTCGAAGATATCCTCGTCTCCGGGCGCGAACGGTTGGTGAAGCCCGACCCGGCCATCTACCGCCTGCTGCTCGAGCGCCACGGCCTCCAGCCCGGCGAGGCACTGTTCATCGACGATGTCCCCCGGAATGTCGCGGGGGCGCGGCAGGCCGGGCTCGAGGCATGCGTGTTCGAATCACCCGAAGCGCTGCGCCGGGATCTCGAAAAGCGTGGCCTACTCCTATCGCAGGTATAGATCCAGCGTTCATTGAGAAACACGTCTCGCTCAGATACGATCCTCGTCACACTCTCGCGTGAGGGAATCCCACGGAAGGCGCGCCCCCAGGGGGCGTGACAGCGCCCGAAATGACGAACCAGGTCCGCCGTCGCCTCGCCATCAGTGTTCAGCCGGTCCCTAAGCAGGACCCCGAGGTTCGAAAACGCAACTTCGACGAGACCTATCTTGGGTTCGATCTCAACGCGGCGATGGTCGAAGCCTCGCGCTGTATCCAGTGTCCTTCTGCTCCCTGCCAGGAAGCCTGTCCCGTTGATAACGACATTCCCGGGGCCTTCGCGCTGCTCGAAGTCGGTGATGTCGAGGGGGCAGCGAACAAGTTCCGCGAGACGAGCAACCTCCCGGAGATGTGCGGCCGCCTCTGCCCGCAGGAGAAGCTCTGTGAAGGCGCCTGCGTCGTGGGGTTCGCCATCCGCCCGGGCGGCCAGAAAGAACCGCCCGTCACGATTGGGAAGCTCGAAGCGTTCGTGACTGACTACCAGCGACAACAGCTCGGCGGCTATCCCATGCCGAAGTACATGCCCGAGCCCACCGGCCGCAAGGTCGCCATCATCGGCTCCGGCCCCGCTGGTCTCGCCGTCGCCGAGTTGCTTGCCCTCCGCGGCCACCAGGCGGTCGTCTACGAGTTCTGGCCCGAACCCGGCGGAGTCCTCGTCTACGGCATCCCGAACTTCAAGATGCGCAAGGAGATCGTCGACGAGTACATCGCCAAGCTCGAAGCGCTGGACGTGAAGTTCGTCTGCAACACCTACGTTGGCAAGGATGTCACCATCGATCGCCTCTTCACCGATGGCTTCGACGCGGTCTTCCTCGGCACCGGCGCCGGTGTCGGCAACGAGATGCAGATCGAAGGCGAAGACCTGGTGGGTGTCTACTCGGCGACCGAGTTCCTGGTCCGCGGGAACCTGCGCCCCGAACAGCTCCCAGCGCGATACCGGGAAGAGCTCCCGGCGCCGAAGAACGTGGTCGTGATCGGCGGCGGTGATACCGCGATGGACTGCGTCCGCACGGCCATCCGCCTCGGCGCGGAAAACGTGAGCTGCGTCTACCGCCGCACGGAGGCGGAGATGCTCGGCCGCGGCGAAGAGCGCAAGAACGCCCGCGAAGAGGGTGTTCGCTTCGAGATGCTCACCCTGCCCACCCGCATCATCGGCAACGACGAAGGCAAGGTGGTTGCCGTGGAGTGCCAACGCATGGAGCTTGGCGAACCGGATGAATCCGGCCGTCGGCGCCCCATCCCTGTCAAGGGAAGTGAGTTCACCATCCCCGCCGATACCGTGGCCATCGCCATCGGTTACGGCGCGGACCCACTCGTGCCACAGACCACCCAGGGGCTCAAGGCAGATCGCAAAGCGCTCCTCCAGGTCGACCCCAAGGGCCGCACGAGCCGCCCCGGCGTCTTCGCCGGCGGCGACAACGTGAACGGCGCCGACCTGGTTGTCACTGCGCTGGCCGATGGCAGGCACGCTGCCGACGCCATCTCCGACTACCTCGCAACTCTCCCGCCCAAGCGCACCTAGAATCGTGGCCCGGGAACTGCCTAGCCGATAACAGCGTCGATTTCGACCTCGATCAGCATTTCCGGTGTCATGAGGCGGCGTACCTCGACCATCGTCGCAGCAGGGCGTGTCTCCCGGAAAAAGTCGCCGTGGGCCCGCGAAAAGTCCTCCCATCGCGCCATGTCCGTGACGAACATGCGCGTGCGGATGACGTCCTCGCGCTTCGCCCCGGCTTCACGCAGTGCCTGCTCGGCGATCTCGAACGCCCGGTACGCCTGGGCGTAGGCGTCCTCCCCGCCATAGACACTCCCGTCGGGCATCGCCGCTGTCGTCCCCGAGACGGCTACAACATTCCCAATCCGAACTGCCCGCGAATACCCGACGACCTCTTCCCACGGTCCTCCAGAGGAGATGTTCTGTCTCATGTCGACTCCTGTGCTGGCGCGCTTCGAAGCCCGATAGCCTGTGCCCGGAAGCGGCCTGTCTGGGTGGCCGGTATCATTCTCCTTCGTGGACCAATCGACAACCGTGCTGCCCTGGGGTCTCGAACTCGCCCCCACCGACCTTCCCGAGGCCATCGCGCTCACCCGGGTGTTCGACCCTGTGTCGTCTCGTCTCTCGCTCACTGCCGAGAACGGGGGAGACACACCGTGGCAACCCGGCGAACTCCGGCTCACCGCGGAGTTTGATGCTCCCGCCGTCGATGGCTTCGCGTGGATCCAGGGGCGCTACATGCAGATGGATGCCCTTGTCCGGGCGTTCGGTACCGACCTGCCCGAGGGCTACGACGGCCGCTATGTCCGTGAGCGAGACGGCACCCGCACATACATCAGCCGCGAGATGGTCGCCCTATCGCTGCCAGCGAAAGCGACGCCCACGGTGCTTATCGGCTCCCTTCGCCAGGATCGTTTCTTTTTCGACATTGAGTTCACCCTTGCTGCCGACGAATCGCGCATTACCGGGCTCGCACTGGCGTTCGACCTGCGCGGCATCGAACTTGCCCCGGGCGAGACGCTTGAGTTGCCGCCACTCCTCGTGCTTGAAGGCCGGGCCGTCAGCGGGCTCATCGAGCGCTACGCGGACGAGGTCGCCCGCGAGATGAACGCCCGTGTCCCCGCGCACGTCCCCACCGGCTGGTGCAGTTGGTACTACTTCTACAATCGCGTCACGGAGGTCGACGTCCTCCGCAATCTCGAGGAGATGCAGGCAGCGACGCACCCCGCGGAATATGTGCAGATCGACGACGGCTACCAATCCCACACGGGCGATTGGCTGGTGCCAAACGAAAAGTTCCCGACGGGCATGAAGGCGCTCGCCACGCGCATCCGCGAAGCCGGGTACAGGCCGGGGATCTGGCTCGCGCCCCTGCTCCTCCATGAAGACTCGCAGACACTCCGCGACAACCCGGGCTTCGTACTGCGTGATCACGACGGTGGGGCCCGCTTTGTCGAAACCTGGCTCGGTCGCTGCGCAGTGCTCGACTGCACGAATGCGGAGGCGGCGAGCTGGCTTCGCAACGTCATTGGGACCGTTGTGCACGAGTGGGGATACGAGTACCTGAAACTCGATGCCCTCGCCTACGCCGCCGCTTCACCTGGCGAGGTGCGGTACGAGTCACCCGGCACAACCGCCCCCGCCAACCTCCGTCGTGGCCTCGAAATCATCCGCGAAGCAGCCGGGGATGAAGCGTTTATCCTCGGTTGCACGGCACATTTTGGCCCCGCTATCGGCCTTGTCGACGCCATGCGGGTCGGCCCGGACGTGAAGGAGATTTGGGCCGACGGTCCCAACCCGTCCGTGCGCCACGCGATGCGTCTCTCGCTCATGCGTAACTGGATGCACGGTCGCTGGTGGGCCAACGATCCGGACTGTCTCATCGTGCGGGACTCGGACACCTCCCTGGACGAGGCGGAGGTGCGTTTCCTCGCCACTGGTATCGCCATCTCCGGCGGCATGGTTGTCGCCAGCGACGACCTCCCGAAGCTCTCCCCCGGGCGCCGCGACCTCGCCTTGGCCCTCTTCCCGCCCACGGGAGTGGCCGCGCGCCCGCTCGACGCCACGGAAGCGCCGGTGCCATCCACCTGGCGTGCGGATCTTGGGGAGGGGCGGTTTCTCGTGGGGGCGTTGAACTGGACTGATTCGCCTCGCTGGATTGTGCGCGACGAGCTGGTCGACCCCGGCGAGGTGGCCTTCGACGTGTTCAACGCCCGCTTGCTCGGGATGGGCGATCTCCTCCTTCGGCCCCACGAAGGGCTCGTGCTACAGATCGCAGGCCGTGGCGTTACCCCGCGGGTCGTCGGCGATAGCGGTTCGATCACCTACTCGGGGCTCTACCAGCGGCAGGTAAGCGGGCGCGTGCAGGTCCGAAACGATAGCGACCGCCCCCGCGTCATCGCGATCGAAGCACGCGGTCGTACCTTCGAAGTTGACCTCGCGCCCGGCGAAATGCGCTGGTTCGACTGATGCGCACCTGCCCCCGCTGCGGAACCAAATTCATCGGCGTCTGCCCGAAGTGCTACGACTTGCAGGTTCCGCCGGGTCGTTCAGTTGGCCCTCGGTTCGCATCTGACAATCCCGTGGTGAGGAAAGTCACAGCCAGGACTGGCGTAGCTGTGCGAGATTTCACAAAGCACCTGTGAACGTGATAATATTCTGCGGGTTTCCCAAGTGTCCCCGCATCATCCCCGGGGCGAGCCGCGTCCCGGATAGCGCAGGAGGCGCAGCCACGGCGTGAACATCATCGTATGTGTAAAGCAGATCCCCGACCCGGAAACGCCGGCATCTTCGTTTAAGGTCGACGAGGCCGCGAAGAAGGTCATCCCGGCGCAGGGCATTGCCCCGGTCGTCAACCCTTACGACCCACAGGCCACCGAAGCCGCCCTTCGACTGAAGGACGCAGCCGGCGGTGGCAAGGTCACCGTTGTGTCTCTCGGCCCCGACAGCGCTCGCGATGCCATCAAGCACGCACTCGCGATGGGCGCCGATGAAGGTGTGCTTCTCAGCGACCCCGCCTTCGAAGACATCGATAACTTCCAGACGGCCCGCGCACTCGCTGCTGCCATCCAGAAGATCGGCGAGTTCGACCTCATCCTCATGGGCCGCGCGTCCGCGGACTGGGACATGGGCGTCGTGCCCCTTGGTGTCGGGACTCTCCTCGGCGTCCCCGTCGTCACTGTTGCCAAGTCGGTCGAAGCCGATGGCTCGAAGGTCACCGTCGAGCGCGTGCTGGACGACGGCTTCCAGAAGGTCGAAGCGGACCTCCCGGCCATCGTCACCGTCTCGAACGAGTTCGGCGAGCCTCGCTACCCGCAGCTCCGCCAGATCATGATGGCCGCGAAGAAGACCGTGCAGGTGTGGAGCGCCGCCGATCTCGGGCTGGGCGACGACCAGCTCGGGACCGCCAACCGCGCCATGCCGCTCGAGGCGCTCTACCAGCCCAAGGTGGAAGTGAACGTCGAGGTCATCGAAGGCGATTCGCCCGAAGAGATGGCTCGCAACCTCGCGCAGAAGCTTCGCGCGGCGAAGCTGATCTAAGGAGCTGCCCACAATGCCTGGAACTCTTGTTATCGCGGAAGTCATCGACGGCAGCGTTTCGCCCGCCTCGTTCGAACTCCTCGGCGCCGCCCGCAAGCTCGCCGACGAAGGTGCAGGCCCGGTCGCTGCGTTCGTCGCAGGTGGCGATGCGCAGGCCCAGGAGCTGATCGCGCACGGCGCCGATACTGTCTACACCTCCTCCGCCGACCCCAGCTCGCTCGCCGAAGTGCTGCTGCCCGCGGTCGATGCCGCCATCGAGCAGTCGGGCGCAACGATTGTGCTCATCGCCCAGTCCAGCCTCGGTCGGGACCTCGGCCCGTTGCTCGCCTTCAAGCACAACACCGGCGTCGCCATGGACTCGACCGAAGTCAAGGTTGAGAACGGCCGCCTGCGCGCGACTCGCTCCGCCTACGGCGGTAATGCTCGCGCCGAGCACACCTGGAAGAGCGACCCGCAGATCGCCACCCTCAAGGCGAAGTCCCACGACCCGCTTGAGGCCGACTCCAGCCGCAGCGGCGACATCAAGGCGATCGATGCTGTCGGCGAAGCAAGGATCCGTGTGCTCTCGACGGAAAAGGCCGAGTCCACGGGTATTCGCCTGGAAGATGCTCCCATCGTCGTCGCCGGTGGCCGCGGCCTGGGCGACGCCTCCGGCTTCGAACTACTGGAGCAGCTCGCCGGTACGCTGCCGTCCGCCGCAGTCGCGGCCTCCCGCGCCGCTTGCGACCTCGGGTGGTTCCCGCCCGCGCTCCAGGTTGGCCTGACCGGCAAGACCGTCTCGCCGAACGTCTACATCGCCGTCGCTATCAGCGGCGCCAGCCAGCACATGGCCGGCATGGCGGGCTCAAAGAACGTGGTCTCGATCAACAAGGACGCTGACGCCAACATGGTGAAGGTCTCCAAGTTCGCCGTTATCGAAGACTACAAGAAGATCATCCCTGCGCTGATCGAGGAGATCAAAAAGCTCGGCTAGTCCGTGGCTCGCGTACAAACCGTGGGGGCTGGCAGTTACTGCCAGCCCCCACTTTCTTGTGCCGCGACATGCGGGCGACCCCGACGTGACTTCACGCTACAGCCGCTCCCACTCCTCCCGGGAGATTCCGGCCTGGCGCAACAGGCGAGCGAGCAAAGGCACCGCGATCTCGCTGCCGTGAGGATTGGGATACGGACCGTACGGGGCCCCGGAGCATGACCTGATGCTTTCGCCCCGGCTCGGGCCCTGAGAAGCCAGCCCGCGCGAGGGCGAGGATAAGGCCCGCTCGCGAGATAGGACCGAATGGCGGCGTCAGACAGTCGCGAAGGTTGGCAGCGACAGCCCGTCAACCTCGGGCAGATCCACGTGATGAGCAATTCGGAAGAGTACCCACTCCTCTAGAACCTCTTCCAACTCGTCACGGCAGGCCTCCAGCGTGTCACCAGTGGCCCAAACCCCCTGGAAGCCGGGGATCTCACCCCAAAATTCCGAGCCATCCTCCAACAGCTCATACTTCGCGTGGCGCATGGCAGCCTTCAGGTACTCGGCGAACATTGCGGGAGCATACGCCTACTGGCCGCCCGCCGGCTGCGCCGATAGGTCGCCCCGCCGGCGCCGCGCGACTGCCTCGTCTTCGCCGAGCATCTCCTCGGCGCGGGCAGCCTGCTCCTGCTGGTACGTCATCCGGTAGAGATTCGCATATACCCCGTTCCTGGCCAGCAGTTCGTCGTGGGAGCCAATCTCAACGATCCGCCCTTGCTCGAGCACCACGATGCGGCTCGCCTCGCGAATCGTCGAAAGCCGGTGGGCGATCACGAACGACGTACGATTCTTCAGGAGCTCACGCAGTGCCCGCTGGATGACGACCTCGGTCTGCGTGTCCACATAGGCCGTCGCTTCATCCAGCACGAGGATGCGGGGCTGCGCAAGGATGGCGCGCGCAAAGCTGATCAGCTGGCGCTGGCCCACCGAAATGTTCTGCCCGCGTTGTTGCAGCACGGTGTCGTAGCCGTCCGGCAGCCGCGAGATGAAGTCGTGCGCCCCAACCGCCCGTGCGGCCTCCTCGACCGCTTCCTGCGTGGCCTCCGGGCGGCCATAGGCGATGTTCTCGCGGACCGTGCCACTGAACAGGTACGGGTTCTGCAGGACCACACCCATGTGCCGCGTGAGCGACCTTCGCTTGATGTCCCGGATGTCGTGTCCATCGATACGGATGGCTCCGCCCGTCACCTCATACCCGCGGCTGATGAGCGACGTGATCGTGGTTTTCCCTGCGCCGGTGTGGCCCACGAACGCAATCGTTTCGCCTGGCTCCACGTGCAGGTCGATGTCCTCGAGCACCGGGATGCCCTCGACGTAATGGAACGACACATGATCGAAGTCCACGCGGCCCTCGACGTGATCGAGCTCAAGCGCGTCGGGACGGTCCTGGATGCGCGGCACGGTATCGAGCACCTGGAAGATCCGGTCGCCGCCGGCCATTGCCCGCTGCAGCATTGTGTACTGAAGCACCAGGTCGCGGATGGGGTCGAAGAAGCGCGTGACGTAGATCGTGAAGGACGTCAGGACGAGGAACAGGTGGCCCGCATCGAGGTCGCTGCCGCTCAACGCCCGGAGGCCACCGACGATGACCACGGCACACATCGCGGTAGCCGTTGCCAGTTCGATGACCGGCATGATGGCCGCGGTCAGCATGCCCGCCCAGATGTTTGCCCGGCGGTTCTCCTCGTTCAGCTTGTCGAACCGGCGGGCGTTCTCGTCCTCGCGCGACATCGACTGGATGGCCCGTACGCCGGAGACGTTCTCTGCCAGGTTGCCGTAGAGCTCGCTTACCTTGACGCGCACGTTGATGAAGGCGGCGCGGGCGTGCTTCGCCCAGAAGATCATGAGCACCACGAGCGGCGGCACCACCGCGAACGTCACCAGCGCGAGCTGCCAGTCGACCGCCAGGAGGATGGCGACCACCACCGTGAGACCAATGATGTCGGCTGCGAACGTGAGCGAGCCACTTGTGAGCAGGTCCTGCATCACTGTCACGTCGGACGTGAGACGGCTGATCATGCGGCCCACTTCCATCTCGTCATAGAAGCTCAGCGAGAGGCCCTGCATATGCTCGTACATCTGTGTGCGCAGCTTTAGCAACAAGCGGTTGCCGATCCAGGCGGTCGTGATCTGCTGCAGGTACTGGGCGCCCCAGCTCACGAGCGCCAAGACCACCATCGCCACCAGCAGCACTATGACGCGCTTGCCGTCCTGTTCGACGCCTGCCTTCACCGCAAGGCCAGCCAGAAGCGGCTGCGCGAAGCTCGTGACCGCGAAGGTGACCATGCACGCGAACGCGAGGAACGCGCCTCCCTTGTACTCCGCGAGGTACGGGATGAGCCGTCGCACGACCTCGGCGTCGTAGACCTTCCCGAGTTCCTCGTCGTCCCAGCCGTCGGCGGTGCGGCCGCGCCCAGGGCCGTGCGCCTGGCCACCAAGACCAGAACTCCAGCCGCCTGCACCCGCGCCACCACCCCAGAACCCCATCTAGAGTCCTCCCGAGCGGCTCGTGCCGATGTTTGCCCGCGCCATGCTGACCGCCTCGCGTATCACGACCCGCCTCCTGTCGCCCGGAGGTCCGGGCGCAGTTGCCCGTCGCCGTGCGGTCGGGCGCCACCGTGCCGCGACGATTCGTGTGGAGGCCCGGCATGCGGTTCGTGCGCGCCCGCGGCAACCGGTTCGAGCTCGGGTGTGTGGTGACCCAGTGCCTCTTCCTGGTCTCGCAGTTCGAGGTCGTAAATGCGCCGGTAGAGCCCGTCCTGCGCAAGCAGTTCGTCGTGGCTGCCACGCTGCACGATCTGCCCGCGGTCGAGGACGACGATCTCGTCGGCGCGCATCACGGTGCGCAACCGCTGCGCGATAACGAACGTTGTCCGGCCTTCCATCAACTCATGGAGCGCCTGCTGGATGAGGAACTCCGTCTGCGAGTCCACACTCGCCGTCGAGTCGTCGAAAATCAGGATCTTCGGGTCGAGGAGCAACGTCCGGGCAATCGCGATGCGCTGCTTCTGGCCGCCCGAAAGCGTCACGCCCCGCTCGCCGACCCACTCGTCGTACCCGTACGGCAGGCTCATGATGAAGTCATGAATGCGAGCAGCCTTGGCTGCACGCTCGATCTCTTCCTGGCTCGCGTCCGGCCGGCCATAGGCGATGTTGTCGCGGACCGTGCCCACGAAAAGGAAGACGTCCTGCTGCACGATGCCGATGTTCTTGCGCAGCGACTCCAGCGTGACGTCGCGGATGTCCACGCCGTCGACGGTGATGCGCCCCTGGCTTACGTCGTAGAAACGCGGGATGAGGTTCACAACTGTCGACTTCCCCGAGCCCGTCGGCCCAAGGAGTGCCACGACGCTGCCCGGCTTCGCGTCGATATCGACGTTCTGCAGCACGGCGCTAACGTTGTCGTAGCCGAAGCTCACATCTTCGAAGCGCACGTGCCCGCGGACGTCGGTGAGCGGCCTTGCGTCCGCCTTTTCCTGGACCTCGGACTGTGCGTCGATGAGTTCGAAAATGCGTTCGCCTGCCGTGACCGCGCGCGAGAAGAACGTGACAGCGAAGCCGATCATGCGGACGGGCATCTGCAGGAGGCTAAGCCACAGGATGAACGCCAGCAGGTCGGATTCGCTCAGTTGACCGCGTGAGATGAACCACGCCCCCACGCCCACGGTGAGGGCGATCTGGAGCTGACCGAGGCCGAGCATGAGCGGTGCGTGCTTCGCCATCGTCGTCGATGAGAGGTAGCTCAAGTCGGCCTGGTTCCTTGCTGCCTCCCGGAACTTCTCAGACTCGAAGTCCTCCCGGCTGAACGCCTTCACCACACGGATACCCGAGAGGCCCTCTTCCGCGACCTGCGTCATCTCACCCTGGTTCTGCTGGATGCTCATCCAGATCGGCCGGATCTGGCGTGCCATCACAAATGACCGGTAGATGAGGAATGGCAAGGTCACGATGCTGACCAGCGCCAGCTCCCAGTTGATCCAGAACATCCCCCCGACGGCGATCGCAAGCACGAGCGCGATGTTCATCGTGCGCAGCAGCCCCATCGAGAAGAACATCCGGATGCCTTCGACGTCCTGCGTCACCCGCGACATAATCTGTCCGGTCTGCACCTTGTCGTGGTAGGCGTAGCTCAGCCGCTGGAGGTTGTTGTAGACGTCGTTCCGGATGTCGTAGGCGATGGTCTGGCCGATGGTCTCACCAAGGAACTGCTGCCCGAAGGCGGCCAACCCGCGGCCGAACGCGAACACCACAATCGCCAGGGCACCGAAAACCAGGAGCCAGCGGTCACCATCGAGACCGACAACGTGCCCCCCGCTGTCTCGCACCGGGTCGAGGCCGAAGTCGATGGCATAGCGCACCAGGAGCGGGCTCACCATCATGAAGGCACTCGAAAGCACCACCGAGATCGCGGCTATCGTAAGGCGGCCCCGATAGGGCCGCGCATATCCAAGGAGACGCAGGATATAACGCACCTGCTCGGCACCCCTTCCCTCGCGCCGAGGCTAACATACCCTGACGCGCACGTAAATGTAGAACGCCATTCGGATTTGCGCTACCGCACCCTGCCGACCCGGCCGGATGGTCTCCCTACGCTCCACCCTAGTGCATCTGGAGAGGCCGCAAACCTGCCTGTTCGTTCAGGTGCGGCGCCGGGCGTCTGTTACTCCTGGCCGGCCCGCCCGGCAGCCTCGTCCGCATCGGGTCCGGCAGTGGGGGTGCCCATCGCGGTCATGGCTTGCCGTTGCAGCATCGCCATCGTGAGGTCGCCGCGCGTCTTTTCGAGGATGCCGCGCGTGGAGTCGGTCGTACGGCGAAGGCCGCCCGTCATTGCGTCCGGGAAGTCGATGGTCACGAGCACCGAGTAGATGTCGTCCATCGCCTCGAGGATCTCCTCGCAGCCCTCGTATTCGCCACGCCGCAGTTTGTCGAGCAGCATCCGGCGGAGTTCCCCCACCGCTTCGGCGATGCCGTTCAGGTACGCCGGGAATTCGACGCTGATCGCCTCCGGCTCGGGGATGGGCTCGCCGCTCAGCAGCGCCAGTGTGGTGCACGCCTCGGCGTACTCCTTCTGCGCGTCGTGCAGGAAGCCCGCGTAATAGATGTCCCAGTGCCCCTGCAGCGCCTCCACTGCCCCGTCCCGGATCGCCTTCGCCTCAGCCAGGAGCGCCTCGGCACGCTCGAGCTCACCACGATGGACCGCGCGGATCGCGTTCGCGCTCAGCCGGATCACCGCCCGGCTTGCGGCGAGTGCTTCCTCCCTGGCTGCGTTCTTCGCAGCGAAGTTCTCCAGGATCCGCGGAATCACTCGCTCCAGCGGCGTTGTGTCAGGCACGGGCCCAACCCAACCCGATTCGTGAATTGATCACAGGTCGTTCACCGGGTCAGGAAGCTCGCCTTCGCGTGCAGCGTCGATCATCTGGCGCGCCTCGTCGGGAAGGTCCATGCCGTACTCCTCGAACTTCTTCTCGACCCAGCCGCCAATTTGGCGCGGGTCGCGGTAGTCGTCCGGGCCGCCTCTCCCCTCCGAAGGGTCGCCATACTTCTCGATGATGTCGGCCCGGCTGTAGGTCCGGCCGAACTTCGACATCATCCGCGATGTCTGCGCGCTGCCGCAGTGCTCGCAGTTCACCCTGAGCTCGGTGTCGATCTTGCGCGTGAAATGGTTCGTCACGCGGGAACAGTCGGCGCACTTGAACTCGTAGATCGGCATAGCCCAATTGTCGAATGCGAGCGGCGGATTGTCACCCTCGTGCGGCCGGCGCCGAAGGACGACGCTATCCGCCGTACTCCCAGCCGAGCTGCTGCAGCGTCCATGCCGGGTCGCCAAGTGGCGTGTCGCCGCCCACTACCTCGCCGATGTAGTGGATGTGGTCGCCAACCGGCCGCGAGTCCACCACGCGGCATTCGAACCATGCCACGGAGCCCTCGTACACCGGGCAGCCCGTCTCCGGCGCGTCGAAGTAGTCGAAGTCGCCGAGCTTGTTGCCGACCAACTCCGCCGCCCGCGTGTAGTGGCTCACCACGTCCTCCACGTCTGCGGGAAGCAAACAGATGCTGAACGCCCGGCCCGCATCGATCAGCTTCCGCGTGTGGGCATCCTCTTCGATGAAGATCGAATAGAGCCGCGGCTCGAACGAGCATTGCGTTCCCCAGTTCGCCGTCATGAGGTTCCGGTCATCTCCCGCCCGCGACCCCACCAGGAAGATGCCATAGGGATGGCGCAGCAGCGCCGCGGATAGGGCAGTGGGATTCTCGGGCACAACCGATAGCCTCCGTCCAGGATGTCCGGAACTTACCACAATGCATTGCCGCTGTGTCGGCCCGGGGCGGTGCGCGTGTCGTCGCCAGTCTGCCAGGGGCGTGGCTCGCCGCCGCTAGGCAAGCACCTCGCCGAAGAGGTCGTACTCCGCCGCATCCTCGATCCGGACACGCACTTTGGCCCCCGGTGCTGCGTTGCCGCTGGCGAACACCAGCCCATCGACTTCGGGCGCCTCGCGGTAGGTGCGGCCGGCGATCACCGGGCCGCCGTCCTCGTCCTCGCCCACCCCTTCCACGAGCAGGTCGAGTTCGCGGCCGACGAAAGTGCGGGCGCACTTCGCGGCGATCTTCTGCTGCTGGCGCATGAACCGCTCCCGCCGCTCGTGCTTCACTTCGTCGGGTACCTGCTCCGCCATCTCGAAGGCGCCGGTCCACTGTTGCCGTGAATAGGTGAAGCAGCCTGCATGGTCGAACTGGATCGTCTTCGCGAAGCTCAGCAGCTCACGGAACTCACCCTCGGTCTCCCCCGGGAAACCCGCGATGAAGGAAGTGCGCAGGACGATATCCGGCATCGCCCTGCGCAGTTGCTCAACGAATCCGTGGACCTTCTCGATGTTGTGCGGCCGCTTCATGCGCCGCAACGCATCGACAGAGCCATGCTGCAGCGGAACGTCAAGGTAGTGGATGACGTTCGGTAGCTCCGCCATCGTCTCGATGAGTTGCGGAGAGACACGGCTCGGGTAGGCGTACATCAGCCGCAGCCAGACGTCTGGCCCGACCGCGTCGGCGAGCATCCGCAGGAGGCCCGGAAGCCCGTCCCCGACGGCCATGCCGAGGTCTTCGCCCCAGGCGGTGGTGTCCTGGCCAACGAGCACGAGCTCCTTCGCACCCGCATCGACGAGCCGTTGCGCTTCGCGCACGAGCAGCCCCGCGGGAGCAGAGCGGAGGCCACCCTTGATCCGGGGGATGACGCAGAACGTGCAGGGCGCGTCGCAGCCGTCAGAGATCTTGAGGTATGCGCTCGGCCCGGTGACCTTCGCGGCGCTCTCGGGGATGTCGTAGATGGCGTCGACGTCGACGCTCAGGAGCTTCGCGACGTCCTGCCACTGCCCAACACCAAAGATGTGGTCGACCCCGGAGACCTCTTCCTGCACCTGGCGGCCGTAGAGCTGCGTCATACAGCCCGCCACGATGAGCGTCTGGCCATCGCGTTTCGCCCCCGCCAGCTCACGCACCGCCTCCATCGACTGGGCCTGGCTCTGCTCGATGAAGCCGCAGGTGTTCACGATGATGGCGTCCGCGTCGCGCGGCTCTACCACCGGCAGCAGGTCGCCACCTGCGAGCATCCGTTCGAGGTGCTCGCTGTCGACATCGTTCTTCGGACAGCCAAGCGTGACAATGTGGTATGTCTTCGGCACTGCCATCAAGACCCTTCGCTAACGGCGAGCGTGACGGTATCGCCTTCCGGGTGGTGTGTGTTGCCAACGGGCACCTGCCCAAACACCTCGCCCTCGGGCGCGGCACTGGGGCCAGGCACTTCATTTACAACGTACCCTGCGGCTTCAACCTGCGCACGGGCGACGGCGATGTCGAGCCCGACCACATCCGGGACGATGCCGCGGGGAATCCCGCCCTCAGCCGTGCTCGTGGGCTCATTGGTCGTTGCCGCCGGGACGGTACCCTCACCGCCGGTGCTGGTGTCGTCGCCGCCGATTCCCGGGTCGACCGGGTCGTCATCGCCAAGGTTCGAGATGAGGAAGGCGAGGAAGATGACGCCGAGGATGGCGCCAATCGCGACGATGGCAACGACCGCGCTGCGTGTCTGTGCTGCCGGGTCGGTGCGAATCCGGCGGGCCGGCGCCGGCACACCGATGTCCACGCCGATCATCGGCTCCCGGTGCTGCTCCCGAGGGGCGTAGTGTCCGTCGTCGAACTCTTCCTCGTAGCGGCGTTGCGGCGGCGCTGGCCGTCGCGGCTCGCCGTAGTGAGGGTCGTATTCGCTGCGTTCGTCGTAGTCGTCGTACCGCTCAGCCCGTTGTGGCGGGGGTGGCTGGTGCCGCTCGCGCTGCGCGTCGGGTGCGCCGAAGGGGGACCTGCTGGCCGGCCGGGCCGAAGGGGGAGGAGTCCCCGGGCGGCGAGTTGCGCGCTCCGGTTCGCGGCGCCAGGTGGGCCGGGACGGGCTCTGCGACGGTAGCGGCTGATCGGGTGATGCCCGGCCCTCGTGCCGCTCGGTGCCGGGAAATTCGTCCTCCCGCGG
>JALOAP010000418.1 GCA_023228745.1 Dehalococcoidia bacterium
ACGCATACAGTGGCCAGCGGCATAGTTGATAACACGTGATGACACGTGCCACAAACAATCAATCGCCGTCTCGATGCGGATGACGGGGAAGGGAGTATGAGCGAACAAAACCGCGAGCCGAGTGATACGGAAATAGCATGAAAATCTACGTCCACGCCCAGGTCTATCAGCGAATTAAGGACGTTGCCAAGGCGCAAAACCGCACAAAATCCGACTTGGTTTAGGACGCGCTTGTTCGTTACTTAGGCATGGAGGGCGTGCCGCTTGATGATATTTATGGGAAAATAGACGACCCCGATAATTTTATGAATAACACCACCGCCAACACCAAAAAGGGAACACCATGAATTTTTACTCATTCGACGACATCCGCGCCGCGGGCGACTGCGCCGCATTCGCGCAAGCCGTGTACGGTGCCGCCATCCACGCCGGCCGGTGCAACGCCGCATGGCGCGGCGGCGACGGCACCGACCACGTGACCATTGACCGCGAAAAATGGTATGACCATGTTCAAAAAACCGGCGGAGGTATCATCCAGCTGGCGGCATTCAAATTTAACGGCGACATCCAGCAGGCGCAGGCGTTTTTGGGCGAATATTACCGCCTGACGCCCAAAATCAAGTCCGGCGCGCAGCCGACGCCAGACAGCCGGTACGACGAACTCATCCGCGCGGGATATAAACCAGTTGCGCGGTACGATTACCGCGACGCCGCTGGCGCGCTGGTCCATTTCGTGGTCCGACTCCAACACCCCGGCAAGCCGGGTAAGGAATTCACCCAGGGCCACGTGGACCCGGCCACCGGGCGCGAGCGGTGGGGGTTGAAGGGTGTGACAACGATCCTGTATCGGTTGGACGTTGTGGCCGCCTCTCCCTGGTGCGTAATCGTGGAAGGCGAAAAGTCCGCCGACGCGCTCAACGCCGCGGGCATCCCGGCGACGACCTGCTGCGGCGGGGCCAAAAAATGGCACGACGGACTCAATGCGCCGCTGGCCGGCAAGGATGTTGCCATCTTTCCCGACAATGACGAGCCGGGACGCGCCCACGCGGAGCAGGTTGCGGCATCCCTGTACGGAACCGCCAAATCAATCCGCATCGTCCCGCCGGCACCGGGCCTAACCGCCAAACAGGGGATTGATGACTACCTGACCGCCGACCCCGGGCGCGGTGCCGCCGACATCCAGGCGCTTATCGCCGCGGCGCCGCCCTACATCCCCGCTTCCGCCGTTCTGGCTGCCGCGACCGCCGACACCGGCCCGACGCCGGATATGCTGGCGGCCGCCAAAATCGCCAACGCGGTCCCGTTCCGCAACTACATCCCGCAGGAATTGGAATCCGAAGGCCGCGGCGGGCGCAAGCGCAAGGAGATCGTCAAAGAGCCGCGCACGCACCAGGCGCTGCTGGACGACCTGGCCAAGCGGTTTTTGGGGTTCCCGCGCAAGCAGGGCGACGAATATTTATTCGACCACGACCGTGACACCGGCGAAATCATCCCAATACGCGACTCCGACCGCCTGCTGGCGTGGATCGGGCGCCGCGGCAAGCTCCCGGTGGACTGGGCGCGCGGTGACGCCATGATAACGCCGCGGCAACTCATGGCCAGCATCATTGCCACCGCGCACCGGTACGAATCAATATCCATGATCCCGTCATGGCCGCGGCGGGCGGACGTGTACTACGCCCACGACGCGTTGCCACCGCCGGACCCGGCGCACGCCCGTTTCCGACGCCTGGTGGAATTCTTTTGCCCGGCCAGCGAGTACGACCGCTGCCTGCTTTCCGCATTCATCTGCGCGCCGTTGTGGTACATCCCCGGCATCCCGCGGCCGGCATGGGTGATTGACAGCGCCGACGGTCAGGGATGCGGCAAAACGACGTTGGTGGAACTGGTTGCGCAACTCTATGGCCACGCCCCAATTTGCACGTCAAAACAGGAATTATCCACCAATTTACAGCAGATTATCAAGCGGTGCGTCAGCCACAGCGGACGCGGCGCCCGCGTGTTCCTCGTGGACAATGTGACGGGCGACTTCAAATCCGAAGAATTATCCTATCTCATTACCGCGAAGGACATAACCGGCATGGCGCCCTACGGCCACGGCGAAGAAACGCGCCCAAACGATTTGACATACGTCCTCACCGCCAACACCGCCACCGTGGACGCCGACCTAGCCCACCGTCTGCTGTACATCATGGTTCGCCGACCAGAGCAAACCCTCGACCGCGCGTCGTGGAAAACCCAGGTTCAAGCCTACATCGAAGCCCACCGGCTGGAAATCGTGTCAGACATCATATCACTGCTGTCCTCCCACCGCCCGTTCAACACCCCGCCCGGGACGCGCTTTCCTGAGTTCGAGGAAACCATCCTGCAACCGTGTTGCGGGACGCTGGAGGCCATGCGGGAGGTCATAGAACACCTAGGCCGGGCGCGTTCCGAATCCAACATCGAGGAGGAGCAGGCGCGGGCAATTATTGAGGTTTTTGAATACAACATCCAGAAGCTTGAATTCGAGACCAACACCCCAATTTTCATCCGCACGGACGTCGCAAATTCGTGGGGCCGGGCCGCTCTCCGGGAGTCCTACGACTATAAAGGGATGCCGGTTCAGCTCATCCGCAACCTGTCAAAAATGGGACTGCTTCCGCAGATTGACGCGCACGTAAAACGCTGGCCAGTGTCGTCGAATAAGGACCGCGTAAGCGGGATTGCCTGGCGGTTTTCGGACTCAACAGACCGAGCTTTTGTCTTGTCCAAGAACCAGGAAGGCGAAATCGTGTATAAAGAGCTTTAAAAAACTGGACAGGCTGGACAGGCTGGACAGGGTGTTTTGATAACTTTTATTTATCTAAAAATAATTGGACAGGCTGGACAGGGCAAATTAGCAACTTCCATTTCACTAAATCGCATATATCGGACAGGCTGGACAGACTGGACAGGGCAATGGACAGGGCAATCGTTAAAATCGTAAACCGTTATCAACACTAACTTTAACTGTAATTGGACAGGTTGGACAGGGCATTTTCCCGTATTGGGTATACGCGAGAGGTAAAAGGCATATATACGCACATATAAAAGGGAATAGGGGAAATGCCCTGTCCAGCCTGTCCAAAATGTATAATCAACTTTAAATCAATGTTTTATAAAAAAACAGCCCCCCTGGCATAGCCCTGTCCAATTAAAATAAAGGAAAAACCATGACCAAAACCACCAAACACCCAACTCTCCCAGTCACCATCACCTACGACCCGGCGCCCCACACCTACACCGACGACGCGGGCGTCGTCTATGAATCCGTCACCACCCGGGTCAAGCGCCAGTTCCCGCCGTTCGACGCCCAGGCGACCGCCGACCGCATCGCCGCCCGCGAGAACCGCCTTGCGCTCGACGTCCTGGCCGAATGGCGCGCCAAGGCCGACTCCGCCGCCGCCCGCGGCACACTGATCCATGCGTATGCGGAAT
>JALOAP010000419.1 GCA_023228745.1 Dehalococcoidia bacterium
ACCTCCTGCCCCTCGACGAGGCGCATCTGGCGCCCGTCGGCGCGCACAATCGCTTCCATATGATTACTCCAAGTTGAAGCCCGGGTTCACGTCACGCCTGCTCGACGAGCAGGGAACAAGCATCGGGGACAGTCTCCCAGTGTAGGAAGGGGCCACCACAAGCGTCAATGAACCTGGCCCCCAGCTCACAATTCCCAGTCGCTAGCATCCGAAAGCCTGCCGTGTAACCCCGGGTCCGATCCCTCCCAGGGAAGGAAAGCGGGCAGTCCATCCGGACTGCCCGCTGCTAAGTGAGCTGAGTACCTAGGCTACGAACCGCCGCCGTCAATCCGGCTCTGGCTGCCGCCTTCCCAGGCGAGGCCCGGGGCCGGCTTCGGCTCGAAGGACGGGCGCCGCGGCGCCTCCTCCGTCGGCTTCGGCGTCGGAGTCTCCGTGCGCGGAGCCTCTTCGTCCGGGCGCCAGGGCTCGTTCGGGTCGCTGTTCAGCAGCGCCGTCAGGCGGTCGCCCTCGAGCGTCTCCACTTCGAGCAGCGCCGTCGCCAGCTTGTCGAGCAGCGCGCGGTTCTCGCGGAGGATGTGCCGCGCCCGCTCCTGTGCATCTTCGATGAGCCGCCGGACCTCGTCGTCGATCTCCTCAGCGATCTTCTCGCTGTAGTTGCGCGTCTCCGAGATTTCGCGGCCAAGGAAGACCATCTCTTCCGTCTTGCCAAAGGTACGGGGGCCAAGCCGCTCGCTCATGCCCCAGCGCGTGACCATCGCTCGCGCGATGCGTGTCACCTGCTCGATGTCGTTTGAGGGCCCCGTCGAAGCTTCTCCGAAGACAAGCTCCTCGGCTGCGTGTCCGCCCAGCGCCGTGCAGAGCTGGTCGCGGAACATGCTGCCCGTCCGGTAGTGCGATTCCTCGTCCGGCAGGAAGCGGGTGTAGCCGCCAGCCATGCCGCGCGACACGATCGTCACCTTGTGCGGCGGGTCGTGGTGCTCCATGAAGTGTGCCACGACCGTGTGCCCGCCCTCGTGGTACGCCGTGAGCCGCTTCTCGTGCTCCGTCATCACGCGGCTCTTGCGCTCGGGGCCGGCGATAACACGGTCCACCGCCTCCTCGAACTCGTTCATCGTGATGATCTTCTTGTTGCGGCGTGCCGCAAGGATCGCCGCCTCGTTCACGAGGTTCGCCAGGTCCGCGCCACTGAAGCCCGGTGTGGACTTCGCCAGCGTCGCCACCTTCACGTCGTCGCCAATGGGCTTGCCCTTGGTGTGCACGTTCAGGATCGCCTCGCGGCCCTTCACGTCGGGGGCGTCGAGGATGACCTTCCGGTCGAAGCGGCCGGGGCGCAGGAGCGCCGGGTCGAGGATGTCCGGGCGGTTCGTGGCGGCAATCACGATGACGTTCGTGCCGGTGTCGAAGCCGTCCATCTCCACGAGAATCTGGTTCAGGGTCTGCTCGCGCTCGTCGTGGCTGCCGCCGAGGCCCGCACCGCGTTGGCGGCCGACCGCGTCGATTTCGTCGACGAACACGATGCAGGGAGCGTTCTTCTTCGCCTGGTCGAAGAGGTCGCGGACGCGGCTCGCGCCGACACCGACGAACATCTCGACGAACTCCGAACCGGAGATGCTGAAGAATGGCACACCGGCTTCGCCCGCAACCGCGCGCGAGAGCAGCGTCTTACCTGTGCCCGGAGGCCCCACCAGCAGCACACCCTTCGGGATGCGCGCACCCAGTGCCGCGAACTTCTCGGGGTACTTCAGGAACTCGACGACTTCGGCGAGCTCTTCCTTCGCCTCATCCACGCCGGCGACATCGGAGAAGGTGACCGTCACCTTGCTGCCGGTGAAGAGGCGCGCGCGGGACTTGCCGAAGCTCATCGCCTGCGAATTCGAGCCCTGCGCCTGCCGCATGATGAGCAGCAGGAAGAGACCGAAGAGCAGGAACGGGAGCAGGTTCAGCAGCAGCCCAAGCCACGGCCCGAAGCCACCGCTCTCCTTATATTCAAGGTTCACCGCGGGCTGACCTGGGTCCGCCGTACTCCGGTTGAGCTGCACCCCCTCCGTGAGGAGGAGCGACTCCAGGTCGGTGTTCTCACCGATGCGGGACTCGACGACCTTGCTTTCGCCCTGCGGCGCTTCCTGGAGGAAGGTCACCGTCAGTTTCCGGCCATCGATTTCGATCTTGTCGATCTCGTTTGCCTTCGCCTGCTCGATCACCTGTCCGAGAGGTACATTCGGATGGTCATCACCGCTGGAGAAAAACGCGAAAACAATCGCGATGACGGCCACGAGGATCAGGAGGTAGATGAAGCTGTTACGAAGCCATCGTGAGTACAATAGGGAACTCCGGTAAGCGGATCGGGAGCCCGCTTCTATCTGGCGAGTATAGCAGAAGCCCCAAGGCCCCCACTCCGTTTGGCGGTAAGCGGGCCCATACGCAAAGCACTGCTCCCCCAACCTTACAGTCGGCTGTGTCCGCGTGGGGTGAAGGGCACGTATACGACGCTTCTTGCTGTTCCATCCCGGGAAAACCCATTCGTGTCATCCACCACAGCGAATCCCACGTCCGGTGCCGCCCAAACCTGCTCCTGATAGACTACGAGCCGTACCAGCCGTTCGCGCTGGCCAATCCCCCCTTATAAGGATGCGCAACGCATGAAGCTCGCGTTCGTCGGTGGCACGGGCCCCGAAGGTCTCGGTCTCGCTACTCGCTTCGCCCACGCCGGCCATTCCGTGGCCATCGGTTCCCGTTCGAAGGAACGAGGCGAAGAAGGCGCAGCGAAGGTGCGTGAAGTGGTGCCACAGGCCGACGTGACTGGCGGCGAAAATGCCGACGTGATCGCCGATGCGGACGTCGTCTTCCTCGCCTTCCCCTATA
Organism: Dehalococcoidia bacterium; assembly: GCA_023228745.1. Classification (GTDB taxonomy): domain Bacteria; phylum Chloroflexota; class Dehalococcoidia; order Tepidiformales; family Tepidiformaceae; genus JALOAP01. The sequence continues at coordinate 2,863 of JALOAP010000419.1, forward strand.
GCGGCCAGAAGGCCACGCTCCAAGCGCTCGCCGACTCGCTCGAAGGCAAGATCGTCTGCACGGTGGTGGCGCCGCTGGAGTTCCGGCAGGGCGTTGGTGCCGTCGCGCTCAACGTCGAAGGGAACAGTGCACTGCAGGAAGCGATGGAGCAGCTTCCGAAGTCGCGCGTGGTTTCTGCGTTTCAAAACATGAGCGCGGAGAAGCTCCTCGAGCTCGACGAAGAGATCGAGTCCGACGTGCTCGTCTGCGGTAAGGACGTGGAAGCGAAGGAGCTCATCATCGGCCTCGCCAACGAGATCGCTGGCGTCCGCGGCCTCGATGGCGGCGGCCCCTCCCAGAGCCGCTACGTCGAGATGCTCACCTCGATGCTCATCAACCTCAACCGCAAGTACAAGACGCAGACGAGCATTAAGGTCGTCGGGATCTAAGGAGCGCAGCGATGGCCGGACTGCACATCTTCGGCGTTGCCGGCCTCCCGGAAATCACCGCCGGCGCGGACCTCGCCGCCCTCACCGCGGACGCCGCCCGGGCGATGGGTTCACCCCTCGAGTCGGGCGACGTCGTCGTCATCACCTCGAAGATCGTC
>JALOAP010000420.1 GCA_023228745.1 Dehalococcoidia bacterium
ACCTTGTCCACGTCACCCTCCAATTCATAGTTTTTTTCCGGTGCAAATACCCATTCATCCGATCGCGCCAATACTCGAAGAGGATTTACCAAATCGAGAAGCGCCAATCCCAGCCGGTAAATGCATCCACTCGGCGTCATGCGGACACCGTGATAGAGGATCAACCAGCCTTTCTCAGTCTGCAAGGGTGGCGGGGACAGTCCAATCTTGTTCGCATCCCACCATCCGCCCCTGCGAGCCGGGATGAGAATTTGATGATCCCCCCAGTGCTTCATGTCGGGGCTGAATGAAATCCAGATGTGCGCCCCGATTCCCGCAAAGGCCGACACGGGCCTGTGCAGCATCGCCCAACGGCCACCAAACCGGATGGGAAACAGGGCTGCATCCTTGTCTTCCGGCGGCATGACGACTCCTTTTCGCGTGAAGGACACGAAGTCCTTCGTAGTGGCCAGCGATACCAGCGGACCGCCTTCCGAGTAGGAGGTATAAACGACCGCCCAGAGATCAAGTTCTTCAATACGGGTGATCCTGGGATCCTCGATCCCCCATACCTCTTCAGGGTGGCCATCGGGATCAGGTGACAGGGTCGGCTCGGATTCAACCCTCCAATCCGTTACGCCGTTGCGGCTGCGTGCGGCTGTCAGATGCGATATGCCCCGGCGATCCTCCACGCGCATCAAAAGCAGGGTGTCCTCCCCGATCCGGGTCGCGGCGGCATTAAAAACCGAATTCGCCTGGTAAGGGATATCTCTTGACTGGATGATTGGGTTTTTCTCAAACCGGGTGAACAATTCCCTGGATCGCTCGAACTTCATGTGCCTGCGGTGATCCTCCCTGAAGAAATGTCGGTGCCTTCGTCTATCACGGTCCGGTTTTTGATCTCTCTGGAAAGAGCCAGCGGGGAGGGGGCTACAGGCTCTTGATGGATATCCTTCCTGCCTTCACTTGATCCCTCCAGGGAGACTTGGGCATTGATTTGGTGCAGATTGATCAGAGACAGAAAACAGGATAGGGTCGATTCCGCGCCCTGGTTCAGGTTCGGACCGTTGGCCTGCAGGCCGTCGCAGCAGCCACCCGTCACTTGGTCGTATAGATGAACGCCAAGATCGTTTCGCCCGAGGAACCACTCCAGGCAACGCCGGGCATGCATGAGCCATTTCGCGTCGCGGGTCTGGTCATAAGCGGCACGGCACGCTTTTATCATGCTTAATGCTTCGATCGGCTGCTGGTCGAAACGAGCCATCACTCCTCCGCGCGGAAACCAGCCCTTGTTCCCTACGGGCGCGAAATGTCCGCCGGAGCCGGTTTGAATTCTCATCAGCCACGCGAGTGAAATCAGGCCGGCTTCCAAAATATCCTCCCTCTGCATCCAGTTTCCTGACGTGATCAACGCCCGGCATATGCTGCCGTTGTCATAAGTAAGGTTCTCCTCGATCCATGGCCAGTCATCCGAGGCGCATTTCCGCCAGCACTCGTAGAGTTGAACTGCCAGCTTCTCCTGAATGCGCCTCGCCTCGCTGTCACCGCTGAATTTCTGCAAATAGGCGTGTATTCCCCCAAGCGCGAATGCCCATGAACGGGGCGCATCGAATTCCAGTACCGCCGGCAGGGCTTTTTCGAATAGTTCCAGGGCCGCTCCGCGGATATCATTTGACTCGACCAGCTCTATGACCTCTCCTAAACTCCAGAGCGCTCGGCCGTGACTGTCCTGGGAGCCGGTTTCATCCTTCCACCTGCGTTCGTAGTCCATGAAGTTTCGGAAGCGGCTCGTGTGCTCGTCAAACGCATGATGCAAAAAGCTCAGGTAAGTGCAGGCCAGTTCCATCACGCGTGCGCTGTCGGGAACCATTTCCCGGGCCATGAGAACCGCCATCAGCGCCCTCGCGTTATCATCGGTGCAATAGCCGTGGCGGCGATCGGGAATGATGAACTTGGCATGCTGCATGATCCCGACGTCATCGGTCAGCCGGGCAATATGGTCCAATTTGGGCTGGGGCACATCCCGGGGGGAGGAATTCAACGTCCTGGTCCGGAATATTGTTTTGGGCTTCTTTTCTCTTTCTTCCTTCACCTCCTTGAAAACTTCCAGGTACCTCCGCGCCACCTCTTTCCAGGTCATATCCCGGCAGAAAGTGTAAGCGCGCTTGCGCATGGTATGCCGTTCCACCTCCCTAGCGAGAAGACTGTTGATCTCCCTGGCCATGGCCTCAGTGTCGCGGAAAGGAACGATCCGGCCGCGCCCGTCGGCCAGCATTTCCTCGGCGTACCAGTAAGGGGTGGAGATCGTCGCCTTCCCGCTTCCCAGGGCATAGGCGAGCGTGCCCGAGACGATCTGTTCCCGGTTGAGGTAGGGTGTGACATAAATATCCGCCGCTCCGATGAATTCACATAGCTCTTCCAGATCAACAAACCGGTTGTGAAAAATGATATGCCCGCCGACCCCCAGTTCCCTGGCGCGGCTCTGCAAAGAAAGGCGGTAAGACTCACCCTGATCCTTCCTGATATGCGGGTGCGTGGCTCCGAGGACAATGTAGACCGCTTCCGGATTTTCTCTGACCACTTGTGGTAGGGCTTCTATGACAGTCTCAATACCTTTGCCGGGGGAAAGCAGCCCGAAGGTCAGGATCACTTTGCGGCCCTCGACCCCGAACTGATCCTTATAGAAGTTGGGGTCCACAAAGGGTACATCGGGAATGCCGTGGGGGATTACGACGATTTTTTCCGAAGGAACGCCGTACACTTCATGCAGGATTGCGACGGCCTTCCGGCTCATTACGACCAGCCGGTCAGATAATTGGGCGATGCGTCTGGTGACGACCATCTGCCCAGCAGACGGGCTCTGGATGACCGTGTGCAGGGTGGTCACCAGGGGCATCCGCAGACCGCTTAGCAACTCCAAAATGTGCGCACCGTTATCTCCGCCGAAAATCCCGAATTCGTGCTGAAGGCAGGCTGTCTCCACCCGGTTCATGTTCATGAAGTCCGCCGCGAGCCGGTAATCCGCCGACAGGTGCTGATTGACTTCGAAACGAACCTGAGCCGGATAGGGGTAACCCTCGGGAACGTCGTTCATCGCGACCGCCCAGTATCCCGCCGTCGAATCTTCCGTGGCCAATGCCGTAAGAAGATCGGACGTGAAAGTGGCTATACCGCATTGGCGCGGAATATAGTTACCAACCAGGGCGATTTTCTTTATTCTTGAATCATGGACCTTCTGTTGAGGCATGGCTGTTCTCCTCTTTATGTCTCAAAATAGATCCTTGCGCTGTGGCCCAGACCTTGCAACCTTCCGTGTTCATGGGTGACGCTTTATGCTGTCCGATTATGTCCCCCATGTCATCAGCAACTGTACCTGGACTGGCAGAATCTTCGCAGTCAACGATCTCAATGGAATCTCCATCCCGGAGGGTTTGATCTAAGCTGGCTAATTTTCCATTCA
>JALOAP010000421.1 GCA_023228745.1 Dehalococcoidia bacterium
GTCGAACCGGAACTGCTGCTCATGGCGGGTCCTCTCGCGAGCCGGTGTCGTGAAGGCGAGACCCCACGACAAGCTCTGTTGCAAGATTCCCCAGCTTACATCAATTGTTGCAGAAGGGTGGTTGGTTCGAACGGACGGGCGCTATTGCCCGGCGGCGTCGCAGGCTACTGCGCACCCGAAGCCCGGTGCAGGGGGTCGACGCCGAACAACTCCCGCCAGGGGTCGAGCGCAACGCCGAACCCTTGCCACAAGCAACGATACGTGCAATCCTTGGAGCGTAGTGCAATCTTCTTGGCAAGAGCGGATGGCGCCAATGGTCGCGCAGCTCACCCCCGCGCAGCGCACGGTGGCGGACCACCTCGCCCATCGTCAGCGTGAGCTTGCGTACGCGAGCGCGGCGCAAGTGGCACGCGAACTCGGCGTGTCCCCCTCCTCGGTGGTGCGTTTCGCCCAACTGCTTGGGTACGACGGTTGGCCCGCTTTGCAGGCAGAGCTACGACTACAGTTGTACGCGAGCCGCCGGTTGGTCGACCTCGCGCCCGAAAGCGCCGAGTTCTTGGGCCAGTTCGTGAGCGCGCAATCACGCAACCTTGCCTTCCTATCCAGCCAGGCCGAGGCCATCGAGGAGGCGGCCGGGCTGCTGGCCAGCGCGCGTGTAGTCTGGCTCAGCGGCGACCGTTCCAGTTCATTCATCGCGGGCTATGCTGCTCACCACCTCCGGATGCTGCGACCCGACGTTCACCTGCTCGAAGGAGGAGTGGCGAACTTCTCCGACAAGTTGTTGGACGCCTCTCCCCGCGACGCCCTCTGGCTGACCAGTATGAGCCGTTACTCGCGTAACAGCGTTGCCTTGGCGCGTCACCTAGAGCGCCGGGTGCCCATCATCTTGCTCACCGATGAGGCGACCTCGCCACTGATCCCTTACGCCGACACGCGTGTCCTGTTCGCCACCGAGAGCATCACGAGCCTGCACTCGGACATCGCGGCGTACGCCACGGCACACGCATTAGTGTTGGCGGTCGCGCGTCAGGTTCCCGGGGCGCGCGCCCGTCTCGAGCAAGCCGAAGCCCTCTGGGACGAGTTCGAGCTGTTTCACAAGGAGGATTGAGATGAAGCGCCTGACCCTACTACTGCTCGCCGTAGTAACCTCACTGGCTCTCGCCGACAAGGGAGACGACACCCTCAACGTTGCGTTCGAACGCACCATGCTCACGTTGGACACGTACGCAACGGCCGAACGCCTGGCTCTGATCGTGGCGCACAACGTGGGCGACACCCTCATCTACCGCAACCCCGACACGGGAGAGTTCGAGCCGCACCTCGCCACTGCCTGGCGCGCCATAGACGACCTCACCTTCGAGTTCGACCTTCGAACCGACGTCAAGTTCCATAACGGCGATACCTTCGGCCCAGAAGACGTGGTAGCCACCCTGTCATGGGTTGTCGGAGAAGGAGCCGGTTTGGCTGGCACTGGGACGCTGCAGTGGATCGATAGCGTCACCGCCGTCGACGAGGACACGGTTCGCATCAAGGCCAAGGCCGTCACCCCGACCGCCTACGAGACGATCGCGCTCATCGGCGTCATCTACCCCGCCAGCGTTCTGGCTAATAAGGGCGCGGAGTACCTCGGCCAGAACCCGATCGGCACCGGACCCTACCGCTACATCGGTTCCGAGGGGAACACCATCCGTTTCGAGCGCTTCGACGACTACTTCGGCGGCGCCAAGGGGCAGCCGGCCATAGCCAACTTGGTGATCCACACCCTCCCGGAGGAGTCGAGCCGCATAGCCTCGCTCATGACCGGCGCCATCGACATCGTTCGCTCCGGCTCAATCAGCCCGGACCAGGCGGGCGCCATACGTGGCCGCGCCCATGTGGAGGCGGCCGACATCCTGCGCGTCTGGTTCATCCAGATGGACTCGCTCGGCCGCAGCGGCAGTGACTTCTTCATGGACCAGCGGGTAAGGCAAGCGGTGGCTCACGCCATCCCCAAGGAAGAGATCGTCGACGTGCTGCTCTCCGGCTATGGCCGCGTGATCGACACCCCCTGCAACCCGGTGCAGTTCGGCTGCAACGAGGCCGCCGCGGTCCACTACGACTTCAATCCCGAGCGCGCCCGCGAGCTACTCGCCGAGGCCGGCTACCCTAACGGCTTCACCGTCGACATGTTCGGCTACCGGGACCAGCAGGTGGCTCAGGCCATCCAGGGGTACCTCGAGGACGTGGGTATAAAGACGGACCTGCAGTGGTACGGCGGCCAATACGACGTGGTCAGCCAGCGCCTCGCCGCCGGTGAGATTGCCCTCTACTTCGGCTCCTGGGGCTCCAGCTCGATCTACGACGCGAGCGCCATCATGGACATCCACTTCAAGACGGGCCAGGAGTTCGCGCTCAATTCGTCCACCACCATCGACGACGCTCTGAACGCGGCGCTGCAGACGGTCGACCTAGACAAGCGCCACAAGCTTTACGACGCCGCCATCGCCGAGATCACCGAGGAAGCGTACATGGTGCCTCTCTACGCCGGCCGCGTGCTGGCGGGCGTCTCCAACGACCTGGACTGGAAGCCCTCCTCCGACGAGATCGAACGCTACTATCAGGCCAAGTGGCGTTGAGTAGCTGAGGCTCTAGCGTTGGCTTGGCGCGTCCCAATCAAGACGCGCCAAGCCGTCCCCGACGCCCGGCGCAAGTCTGTCGATAGGAGACCCACGTGAGCGCCTATGTTCTCGAACGCCTAGGGCAGGCCGTGCTCATCGCCGTCATCATCTCCCTCACGACGTTCCTACTCATATTCCTGGCCAAGGACCCCGCGCGAGCGCTTGCGGCCCCTGACGCTTCGGCGGCCGATATCGAGCTGCTCCGCCAGCGGTTCGGCCTCGACAAGCCGCTTCTCCTGCAATACGGGACCTGGGCAGTGAACGCCGTGCGCGGCGACTTAGGCACGAGCCTCTATTCGCGGCAGCCGGTCGGGCGCCTCCTGGCGCCGCGCATCCGCGCCAGCGCAGAGCTGGCAGGGGCGGCGTTGCTGATCACCCTGTTGGTCGGCGTGCCATTGGGTGTAGCGGCGGCAATTAGACGCGGCGGCTTTATCGACCTGCTGGCTACCGGCATCGCCGTTTCGGGCCAGGCCATGCCCATCTTCTGGTTCGGGCTCATGCTCATAATCCTTTTCTCGGTCCAGCTCGGTTGGCTTCCCGTGAGCGGTCGCGGCACTTGGCAGCACCTGGTGCTACCGGCCGTAACGCTCGGGTTCTCGGTCCTCCCGCTGACCATGCGGCTCACGCGCTCCGCCATGCTCGAGGTGTTGTCGCAGGACTTCGTGAGGACTGCCCGCGCCAAAGGGCTCGGCTTCGTGTCGGTAGTCGGCAAGCACGCCGGCCGCAACGCCGCCACGCCCGTGGTGCTCGCTTTGGACTGCAGTTCGGGGCGC
>JALOAP010000422.1 GCA_023228745.1 Dehalococcoidia bacterium
TGTAGGATGCTGCGGAGCAGCCTCCGCAGAGCCGAGGAGGCGGACGTTTCCACGATGGAGGTTTGTGAGCTTGGAGAAACCGCTGGAAGGCAAAGTTGCGTTGGTGACCGGCGCCGGCCGTGGGCTCGGGCGGGCCTATGCACTGCAACTCGCACGGATGGGCGCCGACGTCGCCGTGCTCGATGTGAACCTCAAGTCATTCGAAGAGTACGAGGCGGAAAAGAGCCAGATGACTGGCAGTTCGACGGCCGACGAGGTGGCAGCACTCGGGCGCCGGGCACTCTCGCTGGAGGCGGACGTTGCGGACCGAGCCGCGCTCGAGCGAGCGATCGCAGAGGTGCTCGACAACTGGCAACGAATCGACGTTGCCGTCTGCAATGCCGGCGGTGGGCTGGGAGCCCCGGCGGAGACGAAGGCTTCGGAGACTGCGCCAGAGCTATTCGATGCAGTGCTGCAACGCAACCTCTACGGCACTGTGAACACGTGCGCGCTGGTGGCACCAACGATGAAGGCACAGCGCTCGGGAAAGATCATCACCGTTTCGAGCCAGGCCGGGCGACGCGCGTCGGTCGACGGTGGCTACGCCCACTACGGGACGGCCAAGGCGGGCATCATTATGTACACCCGCTACCTCGCACAGGAGCTCGGGCCGTTCGGCATCAACGTGAACTGCATCGCACCGGGGTACATCGGCACGGGGCGGCTGAACGTCATGTTCGAACGGGCGGGAGTCGACCGAATCGCCTCATCGGTAGCACTGCGGCGCATTGGCACGCCAGAGGACTGCGCGAAGGTGGTTGGCTTCCTCGCGGGGCCGGACTCAGACTACGTGACGGGGACGGTCATCCCGATTGACGGCGGGTCGACACCGTAGCAGGCACTGGTTCGGGTATCTCAGCGAAGGAAGGTGGCAGTAGTGGAAAACGAAACGATGACCGGCGCCCGGGGTGTCGCGAGGGCACTCATGGGCATGGGGATCGACCTTGTAGTGGGCATGCCCGGGGGCCATACAGGAAGCATCTACGACGCCCTGTATGACCACCAGGACGAGACCCGCGTCCTGCTCGTACGGGAGGAATCCATTGGGAGTGCGCTTGCCGAGGCATACGGGCGCCTGACCGGGAAGCCGGCGGTGGTGATGGGCCAGGGCGCATGGGTGTTGACGAACGCGGGCGCTGGCATCGTCGAGGCGTACACGGGGTGTTCGCCGATGATTATCCTGGTCGACTTCACGGAGGGAGGCTCCTACTCACATCACGGGCCGTACCAGTCCGGCGCCGGGCACTATGGCAGCTTCGACGCGCAGCGCGGGTTCGAAGCGATCACGAAGCGGACGTTCGTCGCGCGCGACCCGGTGCAGGCGGTACAACTTACCCAGCTCGCCTACAAGCACGCGATGACCGGCGCGCCGGGACCCGTGGCCGTGCTCTTCGAGAGTGCCGCCCTCAACCGCAAGCTGGAGCCGAACGTACGGCCAACTGTGCATTGGGACGCGAATTACCTGGTGCACTCGAGTACGCTGCCCGCGGACGACGACCTGGATGCCGCGGCCACCGCAATTCGCAGCGCAAGCCGCCCGGTAATTGTCGCGGGCAACGGAGTCCGCTTGAGCGATGCCAGCGAGACACTGACCCGCTTCTCCGAGGCGCTCGACATCCCGGTGGCCACGACCTCCGCCGGGAAGGGGGTGTTCGCCGAGGACCATCCGCTGTCCGCCGGGGTTATCGGCACCTTCGGGAACGACTGGGCGAACGCAATTGTGGGCGACGCGGACCTTGTGCTCGCCGTGGGCACCCGCCTCTCGGCGAGCGACCTCGTCAACGACAACCCCAAGCTGCTCGACCCGGCGCGGCAAGTGTTGGTCCAGATCGACATCGACCCGCTGAACGCCAGTTGGACGCAGCCCGCAGCGCATGCACTGGTGGGCGACGCGCAACGGACGCTGCAGGCACTCCGCCAGCGGCTCGGCGAGTCGGCGACGGGCGGCACGGGCCGGGTAGAGAGCGCCCGCCAGGAGCACGGCTTCTATGCGCAGCAACCGACGGACGGTTCGCCGATCCGGCCACGTGGGGCCGTTTCGGTGCTGGCCGATGCACTCCCCGACGATGCGATCGTCACCTGCGATGCGGGGGAGAACCGGCTGTTCATGCTGCACGATTTCCGGGCGAACGGCCGGAGGAAGTTCCTGCAGCCGAACGCGACCGGCGGCATGGGCTACGCCGTACCTGCAGCGCTCGGCGCGAAGGTCGCGTTTCCGAACACACCGGTCTTCGCGGTCTGCGGCGACGGTGGCTTCGCGATGACGATGCACGCGCTGATGTCGGCCATCGAGGAGAAGCTTCCCATCGTCACCATCGTGCTGAACAACCAGGCGCTGGGGTGGGTGCTCCACGGCCAGGGCGACCGGCCAATCGCATCGAAGTTCGCCGACTTCGACCTATCGGCGATCTCCGAAGCGATTGGGTGTGCCGCCTACCGCGTATCTGACGCCGATGGGCTGCGCGAGGCGATTCCGCAGGCGCTGGCGGCCGGGCGCCCCGCGGTAATCGAGGTGCTCGTATCGCTGGAAGACTCATTCCAGGACACGATCACGGCACTGGCCCGGGGCAGGTAAACCCCTTGCCGTAATGCGTGGTATCCGGTGCTGGCCAGAACGCCAGCATCGGGTATCGTCCTCTTCGACAGCGAGCGTGCCGGCAGTCGCTGTACTGGAACACACATCCTGGGGGGCAAGATGTCTGACACGCCGGAGCAAGAACTCAAATCACTCGTGGACGTTCCCGCGTTGGAACGCTTTCTGAACGAACGCATCGGGGGACCGGCCACGCCGATCTCCGTGAAGAAACACACGGCGGGCTACTCGAACGTGACGCTGTTTGTGGAGCGCGGGGACCAGCGCCTCGTGCTGCGCCGCCCGCCGACCGGCGACCTGCTTCCGTCCGCCCACGACGTGCTGCGGGAGTTTCGGTTCATCTCAGCGGTCGAGGGAAGCGCCAGGGTCCCGCGGCCGATCGCGAGCTGCGACGACCCTTCGGTGATTGGCGCCCCGTTCTATGTGATGGAGCGGGTCGACGGTACGGAGATCCGCGAGAGCATCCCCGAAGCGTATGACAACCCGGAAGGCCGCCGGAAGATGGCCGAGGAGATGATTGACGCGCTGGTGGAGGTACATGCGGTCGACTGGCAGGCTGCCGGGCTGACGGCCCCACCGGGTAGTTATGTGGAGCGCCAGCTCAGGCGATGGCAGCGGCAGTGGGAGCTCACCCGCCCGCGCACGCGTGAGTTGCCGGGGCTCGACCGGGTCAGCGCGTGGCTCCACGAACAGATGCCGACGGAGACCGAGACCACGATTGCCCACGGCGACTACAAGATGGACAACGTCCTGTTCGCCTTCGACGAGCC
>JALOAP010000423.1 GCA_023228745.1 Dehalococcoidia bacterium
AGCCGCCATGATGCCGATCCCGGCGAGCCCAAGGATGATGGTCGCTCCTCTCTTGTATCGACGCAGTTCTTTGATCATTTGGTTCTCCTTCGCAGTTCGTTGTATGCCCTTTTCCTCAGGCGGTAGATCCTCGTAATCACCTCGGAGGTCTTCTCGACCCCGTAGTAGCGCTTGATCTCGTCGGCGACCTGCTTCACGTAAAGCTTCCCGCAATCCCGGGTGACATGGTTCCTGTAACGGTTGACGACGTACCGTTCCCACTTGGCCAGCTCAGCCGTGCGGACAAAGTCCTCCCTCGTGGCCCGGTTGAATTTCGCGAGCTGCGCCCTCAAGAGGATCCGGTCCCCGTAAACCGCGCGCACGATCTCGACGGCATGGATATCCCCGTCCGCCAGGGGATCGCCCTTGACCATGCCCAGTTCCCGGAGACGGTGAAACACCTTGAGTGGAAGCTCGTATTTTCTGGAGGCCTCTTCGAAGGTCATGCGCCCGCCTCGAAATATTTCCTGACCCGTTTGAGGCCGGTATCCCGGATTTCCTCCACTACCTGCCGTTTCACCGAGAGGATCTCGGCGATGTCCGTCGTCGTGTAGTACGTATCGCTCAGGAGATAGCGCCAGACCTTTCTCTGCTTCGTGGTCATTACCTGGAGAGCCATGTCGATGAGAGCTTCGACCATCTCCAGATCCTCCTTTCCCATGCCCGTTTCCTCCGCGAAGTCCTGAAAAAGATCCTGCGTGGGGGTGGGCGCGTATCCCCGCTCCGTGTAGTTTTCCCTGAATTCCTCGTATCGGTTCCGGGTGACGGGATTGGAGGCCATTGTCCTGCTGTCGGCCGTGAAGAGGACCCAGAAGCAGGCCTCGAAAGGAATGCCCTGGTTCATGGAGACGTCCACGGCCGCGAGCGCCGCCGCGTAGGCCTGCTGGGTGAAATCCTCCAGGTCGTAGGGCGAGTAGCGCTGGAATTTTGCAGCTCTCCCCTTTATCTTTCTCATGTTCCGCTCGACCCACCGGACGGCCTCGGTTCGATGTGTCTCGTAATTCCCTTCCCGGGACGCGGTTGCCGCAGGTAATGCCATTGTCTCCTCCAGTTCAAAGTGTCTTCTCTCAGGTCCCCTGATTCACGCACCAGTACGGTCAGGGCGGCTTCGCAAGCCGGCTGAAAACGGCGCCGATCCTGACGAGTTCCCCCTGCGACAAATCCCTTTTGTATTCCCGGTTTCTTTCGATATGGTCGCGTTCGTTGAATTTGCCGTACTCCACCTCGTAGATCTTGTTCGCGTACGGCCAGAGATCCTTCTTGGTGTCCTGCTCCTTCGCGATCCTCTGGAGGGTGTGGAGGATGGCCGCGGGGTTGAACTTCTTCTCGCTGAACTTGGCCTGGCACCACCGGTAGGCGTTGAACTTCCTGGGATTGATCGCGCCCCCGAACTCGCTGATCTCGTTCCTGAGTTTTTCGTCCGCGATGTGGGCCAGAAAATGGTTTCCCCTTGGCGAAGAGCTTCTTTTAGGCGGGTCCGTCTCCGGCGGACCGCATGAAGGGGGAGCCGGAGGCTGCTTATCTTCAGATAAGCTGTTTAAGGAATCCGGAATCAGAGAATCAGGAATCAGGATATCAGCAGGGCTTGCACCGTGCCCGTATGGTGCTTGCACTGTGCCGGCATGGTTCTCTTCCGGTGCTTGCACCGTGCTTGCCTGGTGCTTTTCCGGTTCCGGCATGGTGTCGGCATCGTGCCTGCCCGGTGCCGGTATGGTGCTCTTGGGTTCTTTCAGGTGGGGGTTCTGATGCCTGCCGAAGTGGACGATCTGGATGAAGCGGCGTCCTTCCGATTCGTATCGGAGGATGAATGGATCCTCTCCCGACGCCAGTGATGCAAGAAGGGATTCCGCGTCACAGGCATCGTAGGGAAGGATCTCTGCCTTGATCCTCGCGGGCCTGTCTTCGAGGCGCCCCTCCCGGTCCGCCATGCACCAAAGCCCCTGGAAGAGGATCCGCGCCAGCGGATCTTTGGCCGCGAGTTCCTCATTCTTGAAAAATCCAGGCTTGATGTTCCGTGCCCTCACGTCGGCTCCTTTCCCCGGAGATGCTTCGAGATCCCGGCAGTGCATGCGGATCACGGATCGATGGTGATCCGGCGCATGGGAAATCTCTAACCGAGGAAAGCGCGAGTGAAAACAACGGGGGGGCAACGGGGGTGGTAATGATGGTCAGCTATGGATGATTATTGATGTTTTCTGAAAATAAGGGGAAAAGTGAACTGGAAAGACGTCTTTTTAAGGGATGATGAGGCGGGGGTCCCCGCTCTGGGGATGTTTTTTGACGCTCTCTTGGCGAAGCACCTTTTTGATTTAGGCGTGATCACAATATGCCATCGGAGCATATCTGATTGTCTTTATTCATCTTGTTTGATGCAGGAGTGGGTTCGAGGTGCTTTATGTCAATAGAAAAAGGGATAGCGGGGGGATAACGGGGGAGGATCATCTCACGACGAAATTCGGCGAATCACGTCAGTAATTTCTTGACCGGCGTTTTGGCCAACGCGGATGCATCTTCAAAGGCCACGACAATAATGGCTTCCCGTGCCCTTGAGATAGCCACTCGATAGAGATCATCTATTTCTGCGTCTGTCACCGAAGCGGAGCGCCACAAGGCTGTATGATCGTTTTCGAGAGCTAACACTACCCCGTCGAACTCCCGTCCCTTCGATTTATGTATCGTCATGATCTCGATGCCTCTTTGTAAACCCAATTTCTCAAATATGATTCTTTGTTGAAGCGTTTTTTCAAAGGCAATCTTTGCCTTCTTTATATTCAGTGCGCCTGAGGGTTTAATTAAAGGCCTGATGGATGCCAGAAATCTGTCTGCCAAAAATGTCAAGAGGCTGGAATCTGCTTTTGTAAATGGCATATTGGGCATTCCAGATGATCGTTTTTCTTTCTTAGTGTAGAGATGCTTATTTATATTTCCTATATCGCTTTGAAGCTTGGCCATCGGATCTGTTCCCGATTCAGGTCTTCTCATTCCATGTACCAACTTCGACAAACATTGAGCAGCTGGAAGGTAGTCCTGATAGGAGGCGCCCTCAGTAGCTCTGGTGAGCGACGCCAAGGCTGCTGCGGCCAATGCATCCTCAATCTGAAAACGTTCTAACGCTATCCAGTGATCATCAAGCAACTGAAGAATAAGCCTGCCGTAATAGAGCAGAAGGCTGTCATCAAATAGTAGTGAGGCATGCCTTGCCTTCAACTTGTATGCGTCGCTCCCCTCCGTGATCCTCTTGTAAATCTCAGCAACCGCACGATTGGTGCTTGCAAGCACTCCGATACTGAATGATTTTTGGTGAGGCAAGATCGATTTTACTTTTTTCCCAACATCGTTAACGGCAATTGCGATGTGC
>JALOAP010000424.1 GCA_023228745.1 Dehalococcoidia bacterium
GGATAACCCGCGGGTGCTCGTGCTTGTGAAGCTAAACGAGAACCAGGACCTGAAGACCGGCACGGAGGCCGCCGCGCCCATCTTCGCGAGCCTCGCCGAAGAGGCCCTCCACTACATGAACGTGCGTCCGGACGCTGAGAAGTCGGTGAGCAGGCCATGAGTGGACTGACGACCGGCTGGATCGCACAAACGATGCGAAACCTGGGCTATGAGGTCCACGAGGGGCCCGACGTGCCCGTCACCGGCGGCGCCGCCGATTCGCGAAGCGTGCAACCCGGCAACCTCTTCACCGCCTTCCCCGGCGAGAACACCGACGGGAACCTGTACGTCGCCGACGCGCTGCGAAATGGGGCAGCAGCGGCCATTTGCGAACGCGCCCCGGAGGGCGACTGGTCGGAGCACACAGTCATCATCGCCCCGGACGCGACCCGGGCGGTGGGAGAGCTCGCCCAGGCGTGGCGGCGCCACTGTGGCGCCCCGGTCGTCGGCATTACCGGCACCGTGGGCAAGACCACCGCGAAGGAGCTCACCGCCGCTACCCTCGCGACGCGCTTCGCCACCCACAAGAGCGAGGGGAACCTGAACTCCCGTGAGGGGCTGCCGCTGGCGCTCCTGACGCTCCGTCCCGAACACGAGGTCTCCGTCCTCGAGATGGGCATGGACAGCGTGGGCGAAATCGCGCGACTGTGCGCTATTGCCGAGCCCCGCGTCGGGGTCGTCCTCAATATCGGGCTCACCCACATCGAAAAGCTGGGCTCCATCGACGCCATCGCGAAGGAGAAGCTCGCGCTGCCGCGCGCCCTCCCTGAGGACGGGACAGCAGTGCTCAACCTCGACGACCCGCGCATCGGGCCAGTCGCCGGTGAGCTGCGCTGCCGCACGATCGGGTTCGGCCTGAACGAAGGGGCGCAGCTGCGGCGCGGCAACGTTCGCGACCTCGGGCTCGCCGGCACGGAGTTCGAGGTCACGTTCGAGGGCCACCACGCGCGGGTACGGTCGCCTCTTGCCGGCGCACACGTCGTGCCTGCGGCCCTGGCTGCGGTTGGTGTCGCCCTTGCGCTCGGCATGACGCTTGACGAAGCGGCGGCCGCCGTCACCAACGCCGACGTGGAGGGGCGCCTCCGCCAGGTGGCCAGCACGACGGGTGCGACCATCCTGGACGACCGCTACAACGCCAGCCCCGCCTCCGTGGCGGGGGCGCTCGGCTTGCTCGCCGGGCTCTCGGGGCGGCGAATCGCGCTCCTCGGGAAGATGGCAGAGCTCGGCGACCACACGGAATCCGAGCACCGGCGCATCGGCCGCATCGCCGCTGGGAGCGTCGAAGTACTGGTCTCGTTCGGCGATCTCGGCCGGATCATCATTGAGGAAGCACAAGAAGCTGGCCTCGACCAGGCACAGTGGTATCCGACCAAGGACGAAGCCGCAGCGGCCCTGGCCGAGACGTTGCGCGACGGCGACACGGTGCTCGTGAAGGGATCGCGGAGCGAAGCGCTGGAGACCGTCATCCCGGTCCTGGGGGGCGTCGAATGATCCACGCCCTCTACTCCGGTGTCATCGCTTTCGCACTTGCCGTGGCGCTGGGCTACCCGATCCTGCGGTACCTGCGTGCGCAGAAGGCGGGCAAGAGCATCAGCCAGTACCAACCACAGTCCCACCAGAAGAAGGCCGGCACACCGACCTTCGGCGGCCTCATGATCTGGGTGCCGACGTTCCTAGTGACCGCGGTGGCGGTGGACTGGTGGAATCACAAGTCGATCCTGCTCCCGCTCGGCATGATCGGCATCACGGGCGCCGCTGGCTTCGTCGACGACCTGGGGACGCTGCAATACCGCCGCCAGGGCGGCCTCTCGTGGCGCTTCAAGATTGCCTTCCTCACCCTGCTCGGCATCGCGGCGGGCATCGTCCTCTACGACCACATCGAAGTCGAGTCAATCAACATCCCGTACGTCGGGTCGTACGAACTGGGTGCGTTCTACATCGTCATCGCGGTCCTGGTCATCGTTGGCACGACCAGTGCGGTGGCCGTGACCGACGGCCTGGACGCACTCGCCGGCGGCACGACGCTGATCGCGTTCATCGCCTACGGCATCATCGGCTTCATCCAGGGGCAGGAGTACGTCGCGACCTTCGCGTTCATCATCGCGGGGGCGAACCTCGGCTACCTTTGGTACAACGCGCACCCGGCGATGGTGATCATGGGCGACACCGGCGCGCTCGCGCTGGGCTCCAGCCTGGCGGTCGTTGCGCTCATGACCGGCCAGTGGCTGCTCCTCCCGGTGATTGGCGTGATCTTCGTCCTGGAGGCGCTGAGCAACGCGCTCCAGATCGGCTACTTCAAGCTCACGAAGGGGCGCCGCATCTTCAAGCGCGCCCCGCTCCATCATCACTTCGAAGAAATCGGCTGGTTCGAAACACAGGTCGTGACTCGCGCATGGCTCATCGCCATTGTCGCGGCGATGCTGGGCGTCGCCCTTGCGCTGGAGGTGCCGGATTGAGTTCGGTACTTCGCGGCAGCATCCCCGACGTCCGCGGCAAGCGCGCGCTGGTCTACTCGCTCGGTATTGAAGGACGGGACCTGGCTGCGTGGCTGCTGCGCCACGGCGCCACCGTGACCATGTCCGACACCCGCTCAGAGGCACAGCTCCGCGCGGCGCGCGCCGTCGCACCCGATGGCGTCGAGCGCGTCGTTACCAGCCAGCCGCTGCTTGCACCAGACGGCTTCGACCTGCTCGCCGTCTCCCAGTCGGTGCTGCGCGACGACCCGAACGTGCTCCGCGCTCGCGAGCTGGCGATCCCGGTGGTCTCGCAGATGGAGCTCTTCCTGCGCCTTTGCCCGGGCCGGGTCATCGGCATCACCGGCTCCAGCGGGAAGTCGACCACGACGGCACTGGTTGGCGCGATGGCGCGCGAAGCGGGCATCGAGCACATCATCGGCGGGAACATCGGCGAAGCCCTGCTCGGCCGGCTCGACGAAATCAGCGACACGACCACGGTGATTCTTGAGATCAGCCATACGCAGCTCCAGTACATCGACCGCGGGCCCGATATCGCCGCGATCACGAACGTCACGCCGAACCACCTCGACCAGTTCAGCTGGGACGAGTACGTCGGCCTGAAGCGGCGCATCCTCGAGACGCAGTGCACCGAGAGCGTCGCCGTCCTTAATGCCGACGACGAGACAAGCCGGGACCTGTTCGACGAAGTCCGGGGAGAGCTGCACCTCGCCTCGGTGCGGAAGCCGCTGCAGGGGGCCGGCGCCTGGTGGGATGGCCAGCTCGCCTGGCGACGCAAGGATGGCGACGAGCGCGTCCTGCTGCAGCCGAACGACATCCAGCTCCGGGGCGAACACAACGTGGCGAACGTCGTCATGGCCTGCGCCATCGCCGACGCCG
>JALOAP010000425.1 GCA_023228745.1 Dehalococcoidia bacterium
CTGGTCGCCGGGCACGCACTGGTTAGCGAGCCCGAGTTCTACGGCACGGGCGCCAGAGATCGGCGTCCCGGTGAACATCATTTCCTTGGCCCGGATTGGGCCGATGCGGCGCGGGAGCCGCTGGCTCATGCCCCAGGTTGGCGTCATCGACCACTTGCCGTGTGTATCTGCGAAGCGGGCGGATTCGGCGACCACAAGGAGGTCGCAGGCAAGTGCGAGTTCGAGGGCGCCGGTGTAGCAATGGCCATGCACTGCCGCGATCACGGGCTGGGGGAGTGCCTCGATTGCATCGAGCGTTTCCGCCTGGAAGTGTGGCGACGGGGCACGGTCTCCGGCCTGGATGGCCTTGATGTCGTTCCCTGCGGAGAAGGAGCGCCCCGCACCGCGCAGCACGACGCAGCCGACGGTATCAATGTCCCGGGCGATGGCGTCGATGTGCGCGCGAAGTTCAACAAAGAGCGACGGGCTCAGGGCGTTGAGCGCGTCCGGCCGGTTGAGCGTCAGCCAGGCCACGCCATCTCGATCCTCGCGAAGTACCAGGTCAGTCATACAGCGACTCCGAGGACGTTGTCGACGCCGATGTCGGCAATGCGTTCGAACTCCCGGTGGGGACGCGGCAGTTCAAGCCCACGAGTGTACTCGGTGCGGACCGCCCAGACCGTCATCCCTGCTGCTTTTGCGGAGAAAATCCCGGCGGGCGCATCCTCGATGGCGAGGCAGCGCGTGGGGTCAACCGACAGGCGCTCGGCGGCGAGCAGGTAGATGTCGGGGGCGGGCTTTCCGTGTTCGATGTCGCTACCGGTGATGAGTGCTTCGAAGGCCCCGCCGAGACCGATCGCCTCAAGGCAGGCCTCGACCCACGGCGTCCGGGAGGAGGACGCGACGGCGATGCGCGCACCGGCCGCCCGGAGCCCCCGGACGAGTTCGACGGCGCCCGGCTCGGGCACACTGCGTGTGCGGTACTGTTCGAGGATGATCTCGTGGTAGCGGGGGACGTAGTAGGACTCCGGTTTCGAGAGGCCCATGTCGCGCATCATGTCGCTCCACCCGGCCTTTGTGCCCATGTAGGGCTTGTAGGCTTCGAGGGAGATGGAGAGGCCCTCCTCGCCGAGGAGCTGATTCACGGCGCGGAAATGCAGCGGCTCGCCGTCCACGAGGACGCCGTCCATATCGAAGATGACCGCTGCAAATCCGTCCAAAGGGTCAGACCTCCTCGAGTGCGGCGGCACCACCGACGATGTCGAGCAGTTCCTTGGTGATCTGCTCCTGGCGGGCCTTGTTGTAGGTCAGGGTGAGCTCGCGGACGATTTCGTGCGCGTTATCGGTCGCGTTCTTCATAGCGACCATCTGGGCGGACTGGAAGCTGGCCGCGTTTTGGAGGATTGCCTCGAAGATCTGCATCTCGACGTAGCGCGGCAGGAGCTGTTCGAGCACTTCCTTTGCGGAGGGTTCGAAGATGTAGTCCTCCTGGAAGGCGGTGGCTTCTTCTTCGGTTTCCATCTCAGGTGGTTCGATGGGGAGCACCTGGCGGATGGTTGGGCGCTGGACCGCGGTGGAGACGAGCTCGGGGAAGCTTACGTAGACCCGGTCGACCTTACCGCTGAGGTAGTCGTCGATCACGAGGCGGGCGATGCCGAGCGTTTCCAACTGAGTGGGGTAGTCGCCGAGGTCGGTGAACTGGGCGACGACGTTTGTCTGTGCGCGGACGAAGAAGTCGCGGCCTTTCTTACCGACGGCAACGACGGAGACTGGCTGGTCCTGCGTCGCGACAAAGGTGCCCGCGGCGCGATTGAGGTTGGCGTTGAGGCCGCCGCAAAGGCCGCGGTCCGGGGTTATGTGAAGGATGCCAATATTTTCCACGGCCCGGCTGACAAGCAGCGGGTGCCGTGCTTCGGCGTCGTCTCCGCCCTGGGAAGCGAGTCCAGCGAGCACGGTTCGAAGCTTTTCCGCGTAGGGGCGCGCCTGGAGGGCGCGATCCTGGGCACGCCGCATCTTCGACGCTGCAACGAGTTGCAGCGCGTTCGTGATCTTCGCCGTGTTCTGGACGCTCCCGATGCGGCGCTTGAGCTGTCGAATGGTCGCCATGCTGTCCCCTTAAGCCCGGCCCCTCCCTCGGGTTGAGCGAGGGAGGGGAGACAGGGCGATCTTTCTAGTAAGGTACCGTGTCCTTGAAGGTGGTGATCATCTTCGCGAGCCCGTCCTCGATTTCGGGGGTGAGCTCCCTGACGGTGTTGATTTGCGTGATGAGGTCCGGGTGGTTGCTCGCCATGTAGCTCCGGATGCCGTCTTCGAAGGCCTTGACCTTGTCGACGGGCACATCGTCGAGGTGGCCGCGCATGAGCGCGAAGATGATGGCCACTTCTTCGTGGAGTGCGAGCGGTGCGAGCAGGCCCTGCTTGATGACCTCGTTCACCCGTTGGCCGCGCTCGAGCTGGCGGCGGGTGGCCGCGTCGAGGTCGCTGGTGCCGAACTGGGCGAAGGCTTGCAGTTCGCGGAACTGGGAGTGTTCGCCCTTCATACCGCCGGACACGGACTTCATGATCTTCGTCTGTGCGGCGGAACCAACCCGGGAGACGGAGAGGCCGACGTTGACGGCGGGCCGCTGGCCGGCGTTGAAAAGGTCGGCTTCGAGGTAGATCTGGCCGTCGGTGATGGAAATGACGTTGGTCGGGATGTAGGCCGACACGTCGTTGGCCTGGGTTTCGATGATCGGGAGCGCGGTGAGCGAGCCACCGGCTTCCAGCTTTGCAGCACGCTCGAGAAGGCGGCTATGAAGGTAGAAGACGTCGCCGGGGTAGGCTTCGCGTCCTGGCGGGCGGCGCAGGAGGAGCGAGAGTTCGCGGTAGGCCCAGGCGTGCTTGCTCAGGTCGTCATAGACGATGAGGGCATCGCGGCCGCTTTCCATGATCTCTTCGCCGATGGCGCAGCCGGCATAGGGCGCGAGGTACTGGAGGGCGGCGGAGTCGGAGGCGTTGGCAGCGACGATGATGGTGTGTTCCATCGCGCCGGCTTCTTCCAGGGTGCCGAGCACCTGGGCGACTTTCCCGGCCTTCTGGCCGATGGCGACGTAGATGCAGACGAGGTCGCCGCCCTTCTGGTTGATGATGGTGTCGAGCGCGATGGCGCTCTTGCCGGTAGAGCGGTCGCCGATGATGAGCTCGCGCTGGCCCCGGCCGATGGGAATCATGGAGTCGATCGCCTTGATGCCGGTCTGGACCGGGGTGTCGACGCTCTTGCGGAGGGTGACACCGGGGGCGATGCGCTCAATAGCGCGGGTCTTCGTCGTATGGACAGGGCCCTTGCCATCGAGGGGGTTGCCGAGGGGGTCGATGACCCGGCCGATGAGTTCGTCGCCGACACCGACTTCGATAATGCGGCCGGTGGAGCGGA